>JAFSWA010000056.1 GCA_017444705.1 bacterium | reverse complement strand
CTCTCCAATGGAGAGGGAAATTCCATGTCTTTGCGAGCGAAGCGACGCACTCCAAGAATTTTTTGGATTACTTCGGTCGTTTCACTCCCTCGTAATGACATGTCTTTACATCCCCGTGGCAAGTCGATTCCATGTCTTTGCGAGCGAAGCGACGCAATCCAAAAACCCTCTCCCTTAATCCCTCTCCATTGGAGAGGGAAATTCCATGTCATGGCGAGGTTTACGCAGTAAACCGTGGCAATCCATAAAACATTGCGGCAAATTAATTATTTACTGCAACCTGCAACCTTGCCTACAATTAATTTGTTAAAATTATATTATTAATCATCTGTCGGTTTTTTTAACAAATAACCTTGTTCTTTTCCATCAGTTGGAGTTTGAACTTTCCCTGTTCTTTTAATTATTATTCTATAAAAGCCATTGTCCTGTGTTGAGCTAATATCTGAGCTACCAAAAGAGGGAGCGGTACCTCCAAATGCAGTTCCGTTAACGGAAACATACAAAATATAATCGTCCTCAAAAGCCGTACTTAGTACTTGTGATGCAAGCCACCAATTCATACCGTTTGTTGTTTGAATTTTAATGGGATAACTACTTGTACACTCCGTAGTTGTATTTAACCTCTCACATATTTCATCAGCAAGATTTTTAGAAGTTTCATCAGAATTATAGCAATAATTAAGCACATTTTCAGGATTACTTGCTTCCTCCCATTCACCGCCACTAACATTTAACCCCTGACATTCGCTTGCTATATCGTTTACGATTTCTTGTATTGTATAGAATGCTTTTTTATACTTTATATTATGGTCGTCAGGCATCATTTTTAACATATTCGGAATTAATATTAATGCCAACGCCGCTATAATTACAATTACAACTATGACCTCGGTGAGCGTAAATCCGTACGAGTGAGCGGCAGCGAAACTTGGTTTGCGAGGGTTGCGAGCTTTACTGCACCAAAGGTGCAAAAGCGAGTCCAAGCCCGAGCGAAAGGATTTACAAGAGAGCGTAAATCCGTACGAGTGAGCGGCAGCGAAACTCGGTTTGCGAGGGTTGCGAGCTTTACTGCACCAAAGGTGCAAAAGCGAGTCCAAACCCGAGCGAAAGGATTTACAAGAGAGCGTAAATGCGTACTTTTTGGATTGCCACGCTCCCTTACGGTCGCTCGCAATGACATGTTTGTTTATATTTTTTTCGCTATTACATTTCATTTTTGACATAATAAACATTATCAATACCTCAATTTTCTATATTATTAGTATAAACTATTTTTAATATTTTTCAAGCGAAGTAAAAATATTTTTTAACTGTAATTAAATATATCCTTTTTTCATAATTTAATTTTAACAAAGTTTGACCGGATTGCCACGGTTTACTGCGTAAACTTCGCAATTGTACATGTTAAGCAATTAAATGTAACTAATTGCTTAACATGTACTGCAATGACGTATATCACACTTGGCTTGCCACGACAACTATCCCCCCTTTGTCCTTCGGTTATCTCCCGCCACATACGGGAAGCAAGCTCACATATCTCATTCTTCGACAGTTTGCTTTGCTCCGCAAAGGGTAAATATCATTTTACCATTCATAATTTTAAAAAATTATATTTCGTTATCTTCGAGTTCGGCGTCTTCGTCAACTTCATCCATTTCGCCGTTATTTTCGATTTCAGCTTCATCAACAACGTAAGCTTCATTCATTTCTTCTTCAATTTCCTGAGAAATTTCATCTTCTGTATCGTCGCCGTCGAGTTCGCCGTTTTCAAGACTTTCTTTATACAAGTCTTGTTCAATAGCTTCCATTTGAGCCTCGCTCTTAATATCGATTTTCCAACCCGTCAGTTTGTGAGCAAGTCTTACGTTTTGACCCTCTCTGCCGATAGCAAGGCTTAATTGGTCATTAGGTACAACAACGAGGGCTTCTTTTGCTTCATCTGTTTCTGCCAAAATATCAACAGATAAAATTCTCGCCGGTGAAAGAGCGTTTACAATATATTCAACAGGGTCATCAGAGTATCTTACGATATCGATTTTTTCGTTCTTCAATTCGTTAACGATAGTTTGAATACGGCTTCCTCTCGGACCGACACAAGCTCCTATTGAATCAACATCGGGGTCATTTGACCAAACAGCAATCTTTGTTCTGTATCCCGCTTCTCTTGCGATAGATTTGATTTCAACAATTCCGTCCTCAATTTCAGGTACTTCAAGTTCAAATAATTCTCTTACAATTTCAGGATGTGCGTGAGATACGATAACCTGCGGCATACGGTTTGTTTCTTTTACGTTAACAACAAATACTCTTATTCTTGTTCCTGATTTATAGTATTCACCGGGGATTTGTTCTCTGAAAGGCATTATTGCATCGGTTTTTCCTATATTAACAATTACGTTTTTATTTTCAACTCTCTGAATAATACCTGTTGTCAGAGTGCCTTTCTTTTCCATAAATTCGGCCATAACGAGATTTCTTTCAGCTTCTCTGATACGCTGAGTGATAACCTGTTTTGCCGCCTGAGCCGCAATACGACCGAAATTTTCAGGTGTTACCTCTATCTTAACTTCGTCTTCTAATTCAACTGATTCGTCGATTTCTTTTGCATCTTTAAGTGAAATTTGTGTTTCTTCATCTTCAACTTTTTTCACAACAACTTTTGTTGAAAATACACCGATTTCACCTGCTTGTTCATCTAAAATTGCTTCAATATTATCAACATCTTTATTTTTTATTTGTTTTTTGTATGCCGCAACCATAGCATCACACAAAGAACTGATTAAAACCTCTTTCGGTATTCCTTTTTCTCTTTCTAACTGTTCGCATGCTTCAAACAATGCCGCTTCAATTTTTTTCATAGTCACTACTCCTTTATTTTTCTTCTATTTTATCGTCGTACAAATTGGCACTTGAAATATCTTCAAGTTTTATTGTGTATTCTTTTTTGTCCATAAATCTGTAAATCGTAACGCCCGTAGTCGGGTCGTAATCGACAATTTTACAAACAAATGTTTTATCTTCATTTTCATTAATAGGTTTTTTTAATTTTAGTGTAATCGATTTACCTTTGAAAACTATATATTCTTTTTCTGATTTGAGTTTTTTTTCAACTCCGGGGGAACTTATTTCAAGATAATATTTAAACGGAATTAAATCATCTAAAAGATTATCCAGCCCTCTTGATACTTTTTCACAATCATCAATGGAAATGTCATGGTCATTTGAGTACAAATAAACTCTCAAATACCAGTGAGAAGATTCTTTTACTAACTCAATTTCAATAGGAATAACCCCGCATCTCATTGCGGTATTTTCAATAATTGGTGTTATATTTTCAAGTATTTCTTTTCTGTTATATGTGTGGTGAGGCATTTCCTTTCCCCTCTAATCAAACAAAAAAAGAAACGGAACCCGTTTCTTTTTTCAAGAACAATTTTATTATATCACTTTTTTAAAATTTTTAAAGTAAAATTTAATATATGGATAAAAAAAGTTACAAAACTCTTAATAATATTTGTAAAATTGAACTTCTTGCACCTGCAAAAGATATAAATTGTGCAATAACAGCGATAAATTGCGGTGCTGATGCGGTTTATATAGGGGCATCCGATTTCGGAGCAAGAAAAAAAGCGGGTAATTCACTTGAAGATATAAAAAAAATTGTCGATTACGCACATCTTTTTAATGTCAAAATCTATGTTACGGTTAATACCGTTTTGTATGATAATGAGCTTTCCGCTGTTGAAAAGCTTATAAACAATCTTTACGAAATAGGGGTTGATGCTTTGATTATTCAAGATTTAGGGATTTTAAAGCTTAATCTTCCTCCGATTTCACTTCATGCAAGCACTCAGTGTCATAATCTTGATGTTGAAAAAATAAAATTTTTGAAGAGTTTTAACATTTCGAGAATAGTTTTACCCAGAGAACTAACACTTGAAGAAATTACAAAGATAAAAGAAAAAACCGATGCGGAATTAGAGTTTTTTGTTCACGGAGCTTTGTGTGTAAGCTATTCCGGACAATGTTATATGAGCTATTCAATAGGCAGACGCTCCGCAAACAGAGGTGAATGTGCCCAACCCTGCAGAAATAAATATTCACTTGTCGATGAAAAAGGCAACTTCATAATTAAAGATAAATATTTATTATCCCTAAAAGATTTTTGTCTGATTGATGAGCTTGAAAATCTTTCAAAAGCCGGGGTTTACAGCTTTAAAATTGAAGGCAGATTAAAAGACGAAGATTATGTAAAAACCGTCGTGAGTGCGTACAGACAAAAAATTGATAAAAATACAAATCTTGAAAAATCTTCTGACGGAATTGTTTTTACAGATTTTAAACCTGATTTAAAAAAAGTATTTAATCGGGGATTTACAACATACAATATAGGACATGATGATATAAATTCTATTGATACCCCGAAAAACAAAGGAGAATTTATAGGAAAAGTAAAAGCGATTTTTAAAAACGGATTTGAAATTTCATTAAATAAAGGCTCTGAAATAAAATTAAATGACGGTGTATGTGCTTTTATTGACAATGATTTACAAGGGTCAACCGTTAAAAATATTCAAGGAAATAAAATATTTTTACTCTCAAATCTAAATTTAAAAATCGGTGATAAAATCTATAAAAACCTCGATTTTGAATATCAAAAATATGCCAAAAATATTGTTATTCAAAGGAAATTACCAATTTCAGTTTCCGCCTTTTTCGACAGAAAAAAAATCACTTTTATAGCAGAGTCAAATAAAAATAAGGCTAAAATTACACTTGATAATATTTTTGAACCTGCAAAAAATGACCAGACGGAAAATATAAAAAAACAATTTTCAAAACTTGGTGATACACAGTTTATTACGGAAAAATTTGAGATTAAAGGAACAATACCGTTTATTCCTGTTTCAAAACTTAATGAAATAAGACGAAATTTGACTGAAATGTTAAAAGAAACTATTTTGAAAAATTATAAATTTATCAGACGGGATTTGAATTTTAAGTCAATTCCTTTCCCCAAAAATATTGAAAATGATTACAGATTAAATATAACAAATAAAAATGCACAACTTATTTATAAGGAAAGCGGCATCAGTCAACCTCAAAAAGGTTTTGAAGTTTCAGAGCATATTAAAAATGCCGTTTTAATGAGAACAAAAAATTGTATGAGAAAATTGGCGGGGAAATGTCCTTTTAGTAATTCTGATAGTATTGTCAATATGCTGCCCGAAGAATCCGAGAAAAACAATAATAACAAATTCTATGCTAACGCTCAGAATGACGGTAAATTATTTTTAAAAGATTCTTTCGGTAATAAATATCCCCTCAGGTTTGACTGCAAAAACTGCGTTATGGAAATTTTAAATTATGAATAAAAATTTTTTTGAAAAACTAAATAATTGGGTTTTAAGGTTTGTTTTAAGACGAAAATACAAACGAACAGGCTCATGCAATAACTGCGGGGCATGTTGTTCTCATATTTACGTCAGACATCTGAAAGGGGTAATAAAAGAGGAAAAAGAGTTTGAAAAACTAAAACTTCTTCACTCATTTTACGCAGGTTTAAATATAATCGGAAGTGATGAAATCGGACTTATTTTTGAATGTTCTCATCTTGATAAAGAAACTAAACTTTGCAAAATACATAAATATCGTCCCGGAATTTGCCGTCGTTATCCGCAGGAAGAGATTTTCCAAATGGGCGGCTGTCTTAGTGCGGATTGCGGTTACAAACTTGAACCTATTGTTGAATTTAAGGAAGTGCTAAATAAAGTTGCCAAAAAATCAGGTCTTATCAGGTAGTTAAATATTATTTATAAATTGAAATTAATCTCTCTTATTGCTCTTTGTTACGTTGTTTTTTTTACAAAAAATTTTTATACTTTGCATGTAAAAAACAGGAGAAAGAAATGAAAAAATTATTAATATCATTAATATTAATGCTGTTTGCAGGACTCAGTGCCGGTTATGCTTATGAAATAGGAGGTTTTCAGGATAATAACAGTACAATTTTAACCGTATCAGAAGCTTTAAAAGTAAAAGATGATACTTATGTAACTCTAAAAGGGAATATTATAAGACGTATTTCAAACGAAAAATATATGTTTAAAGATTCTACCGGCTCAATAGTAGTTAAAATAAAAGACTACAAGTGGATGGGACAAACCGTTGATGCAAATGATACTGTCGAAATATCGGGAGAAATAGACAAGGATTTAACTTCAATAAAACTTGATGTTAATTCAATAAGAAAACTGAAATAGTCCTTTAACGGGAGGGGGGCGGAGATTCCCGCCCCTTCTATATTACGAAATATTAAGTTTGTTGAAATCTTATACCGCAAAAAAACTTTATTTATATGTAGTGTAGATAAGTTCTTTACGTATAAAACTCAAACAAAGGAGGCATTTATGTCTGAGTTTGTAAATCCCGATTTTTTCAAGATATCGGCAGAAACTTTTAAACCTGCGGTAACAAATAATGTTTATACGGTCAGCATTCCGATTAAAATGCCTGTTTTTGCCGAAACAGCAAAAACTTATATAAATCAGTCCGCTGTAAAGGAAAAGAGCCTTTATGAACCTGTTAAAACAGTATTGAACGGATTGCCGAACTCTGTTTACGATTCTTATGCCGATAATACAAAAAGATTTGTTCAAAAAAATATCAAAAATAAAATAATTCCTGTTGCGGAAAATACGATTAAAAAATCAGTTACGACAAGTAATGCGGTAAAATTCGGAACAACTTTTGCAAAAAATTCAAAACGTTTCAGATTTTCAGGTAAGATGAAAGCCATTGGTGTTATTGCAGCAGCCGGTCTTGCGGCCTACTCTTGTTTTGCCGCTGATTAAACAGTATTAATTTTAATTTTTGTGCTATGCTTAAATTATAATTTTAAGTATAGTGAATTTTTATATATGTCTGAAATAATAACTTTAAAAGAATTTGAAGAAATTGAAAAATTAAAAGAAAATACCGATATTAAAAAAACATTAACCATAATCAGTGAATTTTGGGATGTTCACAGCTGCGTAATTGTAAAAAATGGAATACCTGTCGGAGCTTCGCTTTCAGGCTCTCCTTATGAAGCAAAAATCAAGGCACTTGACTGTAATCCCATAGCTGCTGTCGGTGCAACAATAGGATTTTCAAAAAAAATTGATTTACAAACAGTAAAGGCTTTGTCAAGAATGAATTTCCATACAATTATTTTTACGGATATTGATGAAGAGGGAAAGAAATATCTTGAAAAATGTAAAAGCAGAGTAATAAACGTTGAGTTCAGATTAGATGTTTATAAAAAATATTTGAATGAAGCGGAAGTACAAGAGCTTACCCCAAAAGGATTTAAGGTAGCAACAAAATTGAAACCTACACAAGAACAAGTTGAGGACATGGTTTTTGCATGGAAAGTATTGAAGAACATTGAAAAAGACGGAATTTTGATAGCAAAAGATTTTAAAACTCGTGCAATTGAACTCGGAATAAATATTTCGGCAATAGAAACAGCTATGGATAATGCCTGTGACGGCTCAAAAGAAGCTGTTTTGGCAATTTCAAAAAATATTTCAGATCCGAAATTACTTCACCCTATGATTCAAGGCAGAATAACGGGAATAATTGAACCCAAAAATTACGAAGGAAAAGACAAAGATGTTTTAAAAACGGCGGAAAAATACGGAATAACCGTAATAACAGTCGGGGTTGAATAATGAGTGATAATGCAAAAAATATAACGGCAACAAAATTTTTGGCGGCAGGACATTTCATTTTGGATACATATTCCGGATTTTTAAATCCGATAATGCCTTTTATTGCAGCAAAAATAGGAATAGGAATTGCCGTAACTACAATGTTAATGAGCATTTCATATCTTTTATCGTCTTTAATGCAGCCGTTATTCGGTTTTTTGTCGGATAAATATAAGAGAAGATTTTTTATAATAGCCGGTCTTATTTTAATTTCGATTTTTAATCCTATGACGGGAATAGCAGTTGCACCATGGATGCTCGGACTTTTTATAGTGTTGGGAAATTTGGGAAACGGTTTTTTTCATCCGCAGGCAACAGGTTTTACTTTTATTTTTTCCGAAGGCGAAGAAAGTCGTAGAATGGGGATTTTCTTAACAATGGGGACTTTGGGCTTTGCGTTCGGACCTTTACTTGCGTCAAGTATTGTTAAATATTTCGACCTTGAAAAACTCCCATATACAAGTATTTTAGGTATAATTTTGGCAATTTTATTTTTTAAATATATTCCGAAAGTCTCAAACGAAAAAATTGATGATAAAAATAAAATAAGTTTTAAATCCGCATTGAAAGAAATTATTTGTTCAAATGTAACAAGAATTTTAATCGGACTTTCAATGATAAAATCTCTTGTATCAATTGTTTATTGTCTTTTGATGCCATTTTTGTGGAAGCAAATCGGGTATGATGTTTTTGAAATCGGAATAATAATTTCAATATACACTCTTGCAGGTGCAATAGCAACATATGTAAGTCCGAAGTTAGAGAAAAAATTCGGTACAAAAAAGGTATTTATTTCGTCACTTGTTTTGATTGCACCGATTACTTTTGTTATGTTTTTGACCTTGCACAGCATGCCTTTTATTTCAATTTTAATGTTTGTTCTTTTAGGTTTTATCGCATTTTTATCCTCAACTCTTAATACGGTTTTGGCACAAAAATTGCACCCGAATATAAAGAGTATGATTTCAGGATTTATAAACGGATTTAGTTGGGGAGCAATCGGAATTTTGCTTTCGTTTTTTGGATATATTGCCCAAAAAATCGGAATTATTCAGCTTTTGAGTCTGATTTCAATTGTCCCGTTAATTTATTCAATAATAGTTTTAAAAATCCCCGATAAGATTTTAATAAAAGGAGAAGAAAAATGATAGTAAAACATTATCAAACAGGTCCATTAGAGGTAAATACCTATGCAATTATTGACGAGAAAACCAAAAAGGCGGCATTGATTGATGTTGGCGGCTGGATAAAAAATATAGTAGAAGATTTAAAAAAAGACGGGGTTACGGTAGAATTTATCCTCAATACTCATGGGCATTTTGACCATATTTTAGGGGAAAAAGAAGCACAGGATTTGTTTAATTTACCTGTATATATTCACAAAAACGACATTCCTCTTGTTGAAAGAATAGACGAGCAAACTCTAATGTGGGACATGCCTGTTGCGGAAGAACCTGAAATTACGGGAACTTTTGAGGACGGAGATGAAATTGAACTTGGAGATTTAAAGATAAAAGTTTTGCATGTTCCGGGACACACTCCCGGCGGAGTCGGTTTTTATTGCGAAAACACACTATTTTCAGGAGATTCTCTGTTTTATCATTCAATAGGCAGAACTGATTTACCGCTCGGAAATCATCAGGATTTGATTAAATCAGTAAAAGAAAAGTTTTTAACTTTACCTGATGATACAAGAGTTTTACCCGGACATGACAGAGAAACGACGATTGGCTTTGAAAAAGAGAATAATGAATTTTTCAAGTAAATCTTTTTAATTCACTGATTGTTGTTGAGCAAAATCTTTATCAAGCAGATTTTCTTCTGAGAGAAATTCTTGCGGTATTTGTTTTGTTGAATTTATTTTATATTCTGTTTTTAAAATTTCAATTTGAGAGAATAAACTCGGATTTTTGGCGGAATTTCTTGAAAAACGATTTATTGTTTTTGAAAAAAGTCCCGAAACATCGTTAAATTTTCTTTGAATTTCCTGCAAACCTTCACAAAATACACAAAAAGTTTCATATAAATTTGCTCCTGCCTGAGCAATTTTATTTGAATTTTCAAATTGACTTTGAATTGCCCAAAGTTGATTTACAAGCCTTACAACGGTTAAAAGCGAAGCTGAACCTACTATTATTATATTTGAGTCATACGCAAGTTTAATAATCTCTTGAAAATCGTTATCAGAATAAATCATATTTACACTGTTTTCAACAGGCATATATAAAAGAATAAAATCAGGCTGCGTTAAATTATGAGCATTTTCATAATTTTTATCCGATAAATCTTTTATTCGGGCTTTAATTTCTCTTATAAAGTTCGTTTTTGTTTCCTTATTTTGGTTTTCCTGATATTCAAGATAACTTGTAAGAGTCATTTTTGAATCAATAATAAGATGTTTTTCTTTTGGTAAATTTATAATAATGTCGGGTTTTATTGAATGCATGTTTTCGTCTTTTGTGTTTGCAGAAATTGTACTTTTCTGTTTTATATAATGGATACCCTCTTTAAGCCCGCCTGATTGTAAAATTACATCAAGCAAATTTTCTCCGTAAGAACCTTTTACATTTTGGCTCATTGTAAGAGCATTTGTAAGTTTTATTGCATCTTCCGAAAGTTGTTTACTGTTATTTTTCAAATTTTCAATTTCTTTTATAATCTCTGTTTTATTAACTTCTCCCGATTTGTGAAAATCATTAACCTGAGCCTGAAACTCCTTTAATTTTTCATTCAGAGGTTTCATTTTTTCATCAAGGATTTCTCCGTTTTGTTTTCGTAAATCTGCCTGTTGTTCATTTACTGTTTTCATTGCAAGGTTAACAAAATCATTTTGTATCAGTTTTCGAAAATCCTCTTGTGTTTGAACTTTTGAACGTAAAACACTTAATTCCTCAGTCAGTTTTTGGCTATCTTTTTGAAATTTCAACTTCATAACGAGAAAAGTTATCAAAACTCCAAAAATTATACCTGATAAAGCAGTTAATAAATAATACATATTTTCTCCTGTTTTTATACACAAAATTTGCGAAAAAATATAAAAGATTAGTTTTTATCGCAGAATTCAGTCCAAGCCCTTTTGTAAGCCTTTTCAAATTCTTGTGAAAAAGCTTTATAATCATTGAATAAATAAGAATCTCTAAGAATTTTTCTGAGATTTATTCTGTCATATCTTAATTTGTCAATATTATTTGCTATATTAATGGCTTTTTGAACAAAATCTTCTTCATTAGCGGCAATATAATCATAAAGTCCCAACGCCATATTTACTCTTGCCGTTCCTTTTGAAGAAATAGTTTCTCCGGGCATTGTCAAAGTCGGCAAGCCCATAAATGCCTGTTCTATGGTAATTGTTAAACCGCTGAACGGAGACGGGTCAAAAGCGACATCAGACATTGAATAGCAATTGACGTGCAGTTGAGGCAATTTTGTTTCAAACATAATTCTGTCAGCACTAACTCCGTTTTCTCCAAATTGTTTAATTAGTCTTTTTCTGTCATGTTCTTCAAAATTAGTTCTGAACATTAGCATTTTTGAATTAGGTACTGCGTTGAGAGCCTTTGACCATAAACTTATGGTATATGAATTAAGTTTTGACCTGCAATTATAGCTCCCGAAAGTTATATATCCGTTTTTGTCATACGGAAGAGGAACTATCGGTGCTTGATAGATATTATCGGTTTGGAACATAAATTTGTTCATTTGAGAGTTTAAATACAAGGGTTTTTCCGTATAATAAGGGGCGACATCTTTCGGAATTGTAATTTCGTCAGTAATAATATAATCAACCTCTTTCATTCCGAAAGTTCCCAAATATCCTAAATATTGTATGATTACGGGTGCCGGTTTATATAAAAGCGACCAAATAGCTTTTTTATTGGTGTATCCGCTAATATCAACCAAAATATCGACTTTATCTTCATGAATTTTATCTGCAATTTGAGCATTATCCATTTTTGAAATATCTGCATTTTCTCCGTTGAAATTTTTTATTCTTTCAGTTACAAAATCTTTTTTTTCATTAGTACCGTAAAAAACAATATCATAATTTTCAAAATCGTGATTTTCAATAATCGGCAGAATAAAAGACATCATTGCGTGACAGTAAAAATCAGAGGACAGATACCCAATTTTTAATTTTTTATTTTTATCATAGTCTTTTGGATTATATGTATATGCTTGTTTCCCTTTCATTAAGGTCGGTCGCAGAGCATTTACATATTTTTCAAACATTTCTTTTAAATCTTTTTGAGAAAATTGGTGTAATTTTATTGACTGCATACAAACCGTCATATAATTGTCAGCCGTCGGCTTCAAATCCATACCTTTAATATAGTAATTAATGGATTTTTCAATATCTTTTTTAAAGTAAAGAAATCCAAGCATTGACCAAACTTCCGCAAATTGCGGTAAATATTTTATTGTTGTTTCGTAATACGGAATTGCTTTATCATAATCATTCATATTGTAATAGCAATTTGCGATGCAATTGCTCAATAAACCCATATCATTCGGGTAATTTTCGTTAATTTGTTTACGCAAATCTAAATATATGTTCAAAGCCTCTTCAAATTTTTTATCATAAAATAAATCGTCTGCTATTTGAACTTGATTAAAATATTCCTGAGGAAGTGGTGTAATTTCTGTCTGTTCCATAATATTAATATTATACAACTTTGCTCATATTGTGTCAAAACATATACTTGAAAGAACGAAAAGAATTTGATTTATCAAATTTACTTGATTTAAAAGTCCAGTTTGATAAGATACTTTTTTCCTCAGCTTCTTTTTGAGAAGGGTCTAAAAATTTATCACTGTTTTGAAGCTGGTTATTTGCAATTAAAACGGCACAACGTTTTGCTTTCCTTTGTTGACCGACAAAATAAATTTCACTCATTGCTGCCGGCAGAAAAGCAATTAATGCACCCAAACCCTTGTATAATAAGCCAAAATTCCCTTTTGGCGAAACAGCTTTATGTAATTTATCCGCAGAAAAAGTTCCCAATATAGGAGCTATAATATCCAAAGGAATAGTCGTGGATTCTGTTATTGTTTCCATTGCACTTGCATATTTCTGTGATTGGTCATCAAGTTTATTTATTACCATTTTTGCATTTCTTCTTAACAAAGCCGCCTGTGTTTTCTGTTTTTGAGTTAAAGACAAATTCCTTACGGCAAGAGCAAATTTCTTTTCTTCAATCCTTTTTGTTTGTTGATATTTCTTATATTCATCAATATCTTTAAACGTTTGTTTAAAAAAGTCAAAGAAACCGGTATTTTCTTTCTTTTCTCCTTTGATATTAACTTCATTTATCTCTTGTGCCGAAACCTCTTTAAAATTGCTCGGATTATTGACAAATTCCTGCATTTTTTTATATCTGACTGCTTTAACGGCGTCATTCAAAAAGTTCGCAAGCTGCTTGTTAAGTGACATTATGGTTAAAACAGGCAATCCCCATGACAAAACGGGTCTTATCAATTTATGTTTAACATTTAACAAATTTAAAATCCCGTCAGAAACAAGATATTCTAAAACCCCGCCGGCAAATAATGATGAACAGGCAACATTAACGGCTTTTTCAATTCTTTCAAGCGGATAATGAGATTCCATATCAACTTTTTTTAGAATTTGAGTGAATAATTTTTTATCTTTTTTTGACTGTTTTACCTCTTCCTCTTTGAAATTTAAAGTTTTCAATTTTTCTTCATCATCAGACATTTTTTTGTCATGCAGATTTTTAAGATATTGAAATTCACCTTGTTTCATAGTCAAATCTTTGAATACGGAAAGAGAATTGAAAATATTAGCACGATTTATGGCGGAAGTCTGTCCGTCAATTTCCGTATCAGAAATATTTTTTGCTCTTTTTTCAACTTCTTTTTGCTGTTCATCGGTTAAAACAGCAAAATTATTGTTATGAAAGAGTTTATCCGACTGAATACCGTCAAAACGAGCCATTCTGTTGGCTCGAACCTGATTTATAACGGTAGAACGTACAATAGGTAAAAAAGTTAAGAGGGCAAAGCCTACACCCATTGTTGAAGGCAGCGTTTTTGCCAATTTTTGACTTTTAGTTATTCCCGCAAGTTTTTTCCCCGCAAATGTTCCTATTGCACCTAATGCACCTACCGCAATATATAACAATGTTTGAGAAACACTGTCAATATCCTCTGCTTTTGTTTGTGCATATTCATCAAGTGTAGCAAGTGTATTTACAAGAATTTTTGCCCTTTTTTGCTCATATTTTGCAACTTCATCAATGGGCTTTTGTTTCAATACGACCTGTGCTTTTTGTTCTTGCAAGTCGTATTCTTCCTTCCATTTATCAAAAGTCGGTTCAAATTTCTTAAAATCGCTATATATATTCAGTATTTTCATTTAGCATAAAATACCTTCACTTGTTTACATCACTATTTATATTGTAAATAGAAAAAAAATTTTTTTTGATAAATTACAATTATTTTTACATTTTTTTACAATAAAATTATACAAAAAATTTCAAGAAATTTTTAATCTTTTGCCCATTCAATAAGACGTAATTCTTCGTTTGAAAAAGATGACGTATTGTAGTTGTTTATGTATCTGTTATATGCATCGGAAGCTAAATCTTTTCTGTTTAATGCACCGCAAACCGCAAGATAGTTTATAAAATATGTGGGATTTTCACCATCCATAAGTAATGCGTTATTAAGATAAGGATAGGCATCATTGTATTTTCCCATATCCATATAAATAGCTCCTATGATGTGGTAACATTCACCTTTTTGTTCATTTGTTTGGGCTCTTTTTAGGGCATGTTTTCCGTATGTCAGAGCATAATCATACTGTTTTGCTCTTGCGTAACAAAGAGATAATCCCCAATAAATTCTGTAATTATCAGGATTTAACTCTAACGCTTTTTTATATGCGTCAAGTGCCTTTGAATATTCACCCATATCGTAATATGATGCGGCTACCTGCAAATATGAATCCGCATCATTACTTTCTTCCGCATATTTTATATTTTCTTCAAGTTTTTCTCTTTTTGCCCCTCTCAACGCATTGTCAATAACATATTTTTTATTGGAATACAATACTTTAAATGTTTCTATATCTCTGTCTGAAAAATCCATTAATTCATATTGATATTTAGGTGCAATTGCTTTATACATAAGGTCACCTTCATCCTGTGAGTGTCCCATAATCCCCAAAGCATGCCCTAATTCGTGAAGCATTGTATTATAAACAATTATAAGCGGCATTTTCCCGTTACTATAATTATCTTTTGTAAGAAGATAAATTTCCGAATAAATAATATTTCCGTTTTTGTCAAATCTTAAAGGACGTCCTAATCCTATTGCATCGCCTATATCACTTTGATTACCGAAATTGTCTGTCATTACAATTTTAATCTGAGCTTTATTGGGGTTTTTTACTGTATTAAAGGTTATCAGCCCCTTTAAACGATGATTATAAGTAACAAACGCCTGCGTGATAGCATCGTAATACTCATTTCTCGGTACATATATTAAAATTGGCTGTTTTTTGAAAACGTGAATACTTCCGTCAGTATATGCGGCATTTTTTACATAATTATCTCCCGGAATGTAATCTCTCGGAATATATATTTCGGGTGAATACTTTTGGTCTTCTATTCGTTCTTTTATTTTTGCATAAAAAGGATCACTTAAATCTCTTTTAATGTCGGAATTATCGGATTTCTTTTTAGAAGTTTCTTCTTCTTCCTCTTCTCCGCCTTCTTCTTCTTCGTTATTTACTGTTTCTTTTTTGCTGTTGTCATTATCGTTATCATAGGTTTGTTCTTTAAACATTTCATTTGTTGTTTTATTTATATCAGAGCTGCCTGTATTACGAAAAATCCAAGGCATAACAACAAAAAGGATTAAAAGCACCATAAAAACGATTATTGCAATGAGAATTTTTTTTATCTTATCTTCTTCCATATTCCTAGTATATTATTTTTTTTGATAATTATCAATAACTACAAAAAAAATGGTGTCTTTGAATGACACCATTTTCTTATATATTTCTTTGAAATTATATTTTCAAGTTTAAGCCCAATTGGAAACCGACACCTTTTCTTGAACC
Organism: bacterium; assembly: GCA_017444705.1. GTDB lineage: Bacteria > Cyanobacteriota > Vampirovibrionia > Gastranaerophilales > Gastranaerophilaceae > RGIG3525. The sequence goes on along the minus strand of JAFSWA010000056.1, from coordinate 6,011 downwards.
TGAGCGGGCAACAACCTGACCGTATCCGCTGAATCTGTCAAGGAAGTATTTGCTTGCACCCAAACCGTATTCAAAATAAGGATCTCTAATACCAACGTGAGGTAAGTCAATTTCAGCAACCGTACCGGAAACAGTGGAACCTATGTTAAACATTGCTTGGAACAATGCATAGATACTGAATGTTTCTTTTTGCCAAATCAAGTTAACTCCGGGAGCTACGCTGAATGCGTTCAAAGCATCAACTTTGTGGTGGAAACCGTCATAATTGCTGTTCCAACCTGATGCACCTACGTAGTTATATGACATATACAAGCTCGGTTGTAATATGAAATCCCAAGGTAAATGGATATTATAAACGGTTTTTGAACCGACACCGGCATTCCATAATGCGTTATTGTCATGACTGCCGCCGACATTCATTGCGTTATGATAACCGCCGCCGTATATGTTCGCCATTGTAACGAAGTCGCCGTTAGTCAATGTACCCATCAAGCCTAACTGACCGCCGTTATGCCACATTCCTACACCGTTGTATGTTGTTCTTCCGCCGTTATATCCGATGTAAGCTGTCGGAATAAATGTCCAGTTACCCCATTGTGCTTTTTTGAAATCAGCACCTATCATTGCACCGTATGCGTTATTTCTGACTTTTCCAAGACCGTGAGTCATATGGATTGTTTCAAAGTTAGCATATGGCTTGAACCAAATTCCGGGGTCTGTCATTGAATATTGATAAGGTGAGTACAACGTGTCAGCCGAAGCTGTCTTGTTTGTACAACGTCCGTTGAAGTATGGCAAAATTGAATAAATCATTCTGTCATACAACTGGTTGTTAATTACCTGTTGATTTGCGTAAATTACGTCAGCTGCAACCTGACCTCTGAAAACTTCAGGATTGTGATTTACCAGCAAGAATTCAAAAGCACCTTTTACTGATGAGGGCAACATTGTGTAATCACCGGCATAAGTGTGAACTAATCTTGCGGCATTACCTGAAACTGTTTTATTTTCTCCGCCTGCCGTGGTGTATGAACTGCCTGAATTTACAACGTGGAATGTATAACGGTCACGTTTTGGCTGTGACAGCAATCTGTAATTTGATAAGTTCAATCTTCCTGTTTTTGTTTGAACAACTTTTGATGAGTTAATTTGGTCGTTTGCAGCCCACCAATAACCGGCATCATATAATTCAGGGTTAACATCAATTTGTAAATCCAAAGTATCGTTAATTGTTGTTGTTCCTTTTACAGTCATTGTGTTTAATCCGCCGTTCATCATATTAACTTGGTTATATGAACCGGTTCCGCTGCCGACTGTGAAATCACCGCCAACCAACATACTTGCTTTCGGATTAGCCATCATTAAGCCTGCATAGTTCATTGTCAATCCGTCAACGATAGTTGTTCTCGTTGCGTCTGTCGTATAAACGGCAGCTGATGTCGTTGTTCCGATATTTAAACTTCCGTAAGGATCAACACCTTCTTCATCATTAATACCGATTTTTACAGTAGGTGAAGATACTGCCATAACACCTTCTTCAAGGTCTACGTTGTATCCCATATTTACTGCTGTTGAGCCGTCGCCTACATTATATATTCCCGAACCTGTTTTTGTTAATGTGTTATTTGCTCCTGTACCTGTCGGAATATTTGTTGTTCTTGTTACGGTATTTTCATTTGTATTTAATGTAACTCTTGCATCTCCCTGTAAATTAATCTGCTGATTAGGAGCTGTTGTATCATCATCATCAGATATATAATTTATAGTTAAAGATGAAAGATTATCAGAATCATAACCTTTTACGTTAACCGTACCGTTAAGATTCGGAGCGTAAACCGTAACTGTTTCTCCCGATTCATCAGTAGTTTCATAAGAGTATATGTTGTTAATCGTAATATTAGAACCGCCTCTTTCGTTTCCGTTAATATTCAACGTACCGCTGTTTTGAATAAGAACTGCTGTTTCTTCGCTGTCGGTAAAATCTTTTGTGACATTTCTTAATGTTAAAATCGGGTTGTCATCACCTACACCCAAAAGAACTTCACCTGCCCAATAGTCATCATACGAATCTACGGTATCGTTGATAACTGCCGTACCGTCACCGACAAGTGCCAAAACACCGTTTGTATCGAGTTGTAAATATGTAAGCTCACCTAATGTAGCTTCCAATGTATTTCCCGAACTGTCTGTTGCCAAAGTATCAGCTGTGATTACCATTGCACTGCCGTTATTGATAATTGCAGAACCGCCGTTGATGTAACTTGCGGTATTATTTATCCATAATTCGGAAGTTGCATTTGAACCGCCGACAACAATACCGCCTGAACCTGCATCTTGTTGATAAATTGATGAAGTATCAGTTGAAGTATTGCTGTACCCGTCTAACAAAAGATAACCGTCATCTCTTGTGTAGATTGTACCTTGCCATGTATCAGTGCTGTCCAATGTTAATGACGGATTAGCACCGATATTTCCTCTTAAATTAATTGTATTTCCTTCATATAAATTTACATTAACATCTCTGTCAATTCTGCTTTCGGGTCCGAGGGTTAAAGTGTTATCGGTATCTGTTGTTGACCCGACATTAACTGTTCCGCCCGTTACTTCCATGTAATTTTGATATGCGGTAGTACTTAAACCCTCTAAGTTAAGATATGAACCGTTTGTAAGGTTTAAAGTACCGCCTGTTTGTGTATAAGATGATTTTGTATCGGCATTTCCGCTTGTGATTTTTGTTGCACCTGTCAAAGTCAATGTACCGTTATTCAATGTAACATCACCTGACCATGAATTTGCATCGGTTGCATCCATAACAACTGATGCCGAATTCCCGTTAATTACAAGTCCGTCTCCCTGAGCTATTGCTAAATTTGCACCGCTTGTTATTGATGAATAATCACCGAGCGTTAAGGTTGAACCGCTTACCAAATCAGACGTTCCGTTACCGATAACAACACTTCCTCCCGAAATTGCTGCTCCTGATGAGGAAGTTCCCTGCAAAGTCATGGCTCCTGCTGTTGTGGTTGAACCTGCAATGAGTAGACCGCCTGAGGTTTGATTGTAGTTTGGTGTTGCAACAGTACCTTGACTAATACCTTGAATTGTCAATGTACCGCCTTGATTTGTAATTGTTCCCCCTGTCCAAGTATCAGTTGACCCATCCAAATAATATGAGGTACCTGATGATATTGTAGTATCAGTGCTTATGGTTGTCGCCATAACCTCAGATACCGGCAACAAGGTCACTGATAGTGCCATCACCGAATAAATAATCTTTTTAAACATACTATATCTCCAAATTAATTACAAGTCTATTTATGATAATAATAACACGAACTATATTTTATGTCCATAAGGTTACAAAAACTTAATACTTTTTGAGGATATTTTTAAATTTATTATTAATTATGTGCAAATATTGTAAAATAAATTTTTGTCTCCTTAAAGAGGAGAGGGAATTTGTCGATAGACAGAAATCGGACATTTCTATATAAATTGTAGGATGGGTGCAACCCATCATTTTGTTGAAATTATTATTTTTGTTGGGTTTCACCCAACCTACCTGCTGCATTTCTAAATTGTCAAAAGAAGATATTTAGACTATCCAATCATCAGCTAATGAAGAAACGCTCCCCTTTTTTATACTGCCAAATAGCGATATTTCAGGTAATTTAGTTACTTTTTTCACACATTTTTTTGGAATCTTATATAAAAAGCTTATTTCATTTTCACCTAAATGTGTAACATATCCCGTTTTTTTTAATAAATTGGGCGGTATATGATATTCAATTAATATTCCACCACTTCCTGCAAAGCTTATGGCAGTTTTTCTTGATGTCGTAGTATGCAAAATCGGATCCACATCTCGTGAAAACGCTACAAAAATGTCAAATAATCGTTGAATTCCTTTTCGTGTTCTTTGAAGATTAAAATTCCTAAAACATTCAGAAAGAGAAAATCCTCTACTTGCGGCATTTGATAAATTATATGCAGTATCTGAAGTCTTTTGGATTAACGTATCGTTTTGTAATCCCCTGTATAAAATTATTTCTCCATTTTTTGTTCTGCTGAAACAACTCAAAGGAACTTTTACATTTCTTCCGATACTGTCATTATAACCCTTCATTAATAAAAACTTTTTGGGATTTTGGCAATGAATAAGTCCTTCTACAAGTGATTTCGTTGCACGATAAAAAATTTTCATATAAACACCTACACTGAACATTTAGTTTACAATACAATAAAGAAAAAATTATTAAAATAATTGCGTAAATATTTGTTATTATTAAGACATTTTTACAAATTGTTGGATGGGTGTAACCCCTCATTTTGTTGAAATTATTATTTTTGTTGGGTTTCACCCAACCTACCTGCTGATTATAGTTTATTCGGACAATTGGAGTGGGGGTTTTGTGGATTTGTCTGGTAAATTTTGCCGATATGTTTTAGATTGAGGGGCTTCCGTCAGAATGAGAGTATGTATCAATAAATGTCCGTTTTGTCCGTTTCGAATTCCAAAAATGTCCGGTTTGCATCCACCATAAAACAGTTTTTTATGCCTTTCGTTTAGATATAGTGTGGGTTTAAGGCTATGGACAGAAACCAGATATTTTAATTAAAATTGTAGGTCGTGTTGTAAAACATGACAACATTATTCAAAATCCATATTATTGATGTTGTTTCTATCTTCAAAATTGCACCAATCTTGTTCGTAATAACCATTTTTTACAAATTCCTTAAATGTTGAATATTCCCAATCTTTTGGTGTAATCTTGTAATGTTTCATTGAATTGTAATGAATGTAATCAATATGTTTATTTAAATCTTCTTCATCTCTTATGTTATGTTCATAATATCGTTGTTGCCATATATCCTTTGCTTTATGTTTTTTATTATTATCAGTTTCAGAATAATCCTTAATATTGATAATATCAATATTTCTTGAAAAATAGCTTTTAAAATTTCTAATTATTATAGGATATTTTGCTATATCCTCAGGTTTCATTAATATATGAATATGGTCTTGCATAACACACATAGCAATAATTTTAAATTTATGATTTTGTTTTACATAAGAAATAGCATTTTGAATAATATTGATATTATCCAAAAGAATTCTTCGTCTTTTTGCCGTTACAATAGTTGCAAAAATAATACTATTCGGAATAAAATATCTTCTATAATTCATAATATTATTATAATCTAATTGTCGTGTTTTACAACACGACCTACGAACTAAACTTTGCCGAATAATCATTTTAATCGTTCAAATAAAATGTCCTGTTAAACTATAATTATAACTTTTCAGGGCATTATAGACAAAATGTAATTGAAAAAAATTAAGTGTAATTCAAATATAATGGGGTATTGAGGCACTTCCCTTAAAGTTAGACAGACTGTAATCGAATGTCCGAAATGTCCGGTTTCGATTCCAAAAATGTCCGGTTTGGATTCCGCCAATTCGCCATTTTTCGTATATATAGTGGGTTTGAGGCAGGAATCGGAATCGGACATTTCAATTACATTTTTTCTGAACTTCCCCGAAACGAGGGAAGTGTTTGAATATCAGAAATGGCAACTGTTTTCCTCTATTTAGTCGGAAGTTAGTTCCACATCACTTTCAATTACATTTTTACATTTTCGATTACAATTTTTACTCAAAAATTATCAAAATTTTTATACAAAAAATTTTTAAATGTAATTGAAAAAATGTAATTGAAATTAAAATTTTGTATAAAATTGACAGACACATTGAGACACATTTCCCCTTAACAATGTTCCAATTTGAGAACTTCTATTACAATTTTCTTTTTTATCAATAATTCTTAGCTTCAAGTAATATTTCATCATAATAATTTAGAACTTGTTTATTATTTTTATTTGATTCCTTTTCACAAAGAACATTGTCTATATAATTCATTACATTAAAATTGCGAAGATATGAAAGAGGTTTATCTTGATATTTTTCATTTGAAGAATATCCATATACAAAAGCCTGGTAAACAACTTGG
>JAFSWA010000055.1 GCA_017444705.1 bacterium | reverse complement strand
GAAAATGACTAACGAGTTTTTACGAACAATTAACAACGGAGCGATTTTTACAAAACAGAAATATAAACTTCCGGAACTGGTTGAATTTATAAAAAAAATTGCAAAGGAAAAAGAAAATGACTAACGAGTTTTTACGAACATCAAAAGGCAAGAATGACGAATGTTATACTCCGAGATACGGAGTTGAGCCTTTGCTTGAATTTATACAGCCTTTTAAAAATAAAACGATATGGTGTCCTTTTGATACGCAAGATAGTGAGTATGTAAAAGTGTTCAGAGAAAACGGTTACAGTGTTGTTTCTTCTCATATAAAAAACGGTCAGGATTTTTATAATTATGAACCTGAAAAATGGGATATAATTATTTCAAATCCGCCGTTTACGGGAAAGACAAAAATCTTTGAGCGGGCATTGAGTTTTAAAAAACCGTTCGCTTTGCTTATGACAATAACATGGCTGAATGACCCTAAGCCGGCAAAAGTTTTTAAGAAAGAGAATTTACAGATATTGAGTTTTGATGAGAGAATGGTTTTTAAAGGCCAGGACCGAAAAAAAATTAATTTTATGAGTGCATATTTTTGTCATAATTTTTTACCACAGGACTTTATATTTCGGAGTTTAAAAGAAAACAGAAATCAAATGAGGTTAAAGATATGATAAATCAAAAGCCTCAGTTAAAAGTAGAATATATTCCGCCAAGCATTGATTTTGATGAAAAAGAAGAACATTTAAGGCTTGTGAGATTTGTAACATTATTTTCACAGGTTGGGTTCAAGGAATTTTGTTTGAATCCTGACAGTAAAATTAAGTTTAATTATTGTAATAAATAATTTTCATGTATAATATTTTTTGAGATGCCAAATAAAAAATGTATTATTTATGTCAGAGTTTCGACCGAAGAGCAGACAAAAGGCTATTCTCTTAACGGACAGGAGAGAATTGACAAAGATTTTGCCGCTTCATTGGGCTATGAAGTTATTAAAGTCTTTCGAGAAGAGGGAATTAGTGCAAAAGATTTAAAAAGGCCCGTTTTAAAAGAAATGATGAAATGGGGAAAAGAGCATACCGGGGAATTTCAAGCCGTTATTTTTTGGAAATGGGAAAGAATCTCAAGGGGAACAGAAGAAGATTATGTTATCCTGGGCAAATTTTTTCAGGAATGCAAAGTTCAGCCGTTATCAGTTACCGAATGCAACGAAACAAGCCCTGAAGGAGAACTTTTAAGGCATTTTATAAAAGGTTTGAATTTATATGAATTAAGGAAAATTTCTCAAAGAACGGCAATGGGAATGGAGCAAAAAGCAAGAGAAGGGATAAGACCGAGCAAAGCTCCTATCGGATATAAAAATGTATCTGATGAAAGCGGGAAAAGAATAATTGTTATTGATAAAAAGACAGCTCCTTTTATCAAAAAAGCATTTGAATTATATGCTACGGGGAATTATTCTTTAAAGCGATTAGGAGAAACGTTATATTTTGACGGATTCAAAAATAAAAAAGGCGAAAAATATCCGCCAAGAAAATTTGAATGGATGTTAAAGAACAGTTTTTATATCGGGCAATTACCTTATAAAGGGGCAATATATGAGGGTAAACAAGAACCGATAATTTCAAAAGATTTGTTTTATCAGGTTCAGTCAATGTTTGGATTAAGAAAACCCAAAACTCATGATATGTATTTTCCTTATACAAATATGATAAAATGTCAGAATTGCGGGAAACATAATTTATCAGCGGAAATGAAAACAGGAGCTCATAATTCCGGAGAATATATTTATTACAGATGTCATTGCGGAGTAAAAGCGATAAGACAGGAAGAAATTGAAAAGGTTTTCATGCAAATGCTTGACGATATTTATATTCCGCCGGCAGAAATTGAACTGTTAAAAAGCGAGGCGAAGGAGATATTACAGGCGATAAAGGATTATGAAAACAGCATTGAAAGTCCTATTGAAATTCAAAAGAAAATAGAAATGTTAAAAAACCGAATTAAAAACAGTTATGCAGATAAACTTGACGGGAATTTACCAATGAGTGATAGCGACTGGGGAGATATGATTCAGCAATGGTCATCCGAACTCAATAAATTAGAAATAAAGCTTGAAGAACGCAGAGAAAAGAGCAAAATTTTATATAACAAATTAAGCCTGATAACGGCATTTTGTAACCAATTGCCCGAACTGTTCAGACTTGCGGAACCGCAAGTAAAAAGAGAAATAATACAAACATGCTGTCGAACCCTGAACTATGACGGCAAAACCCTTAAAATAGAACTGTTTCCGATATTTTATAGACTAAAAATGTGGAAAAATGTTAAAAATGGGGCGAGTAGTGGGATTCGAACCCACGCATATCGGAACCACAATCCGAGGTCTTAACCACTTGACGATACTCGCCACTCCATTCATTTTATTCAATTTTCAAACTTTTTGTTTTGTGGTTCCTCTTTGCTCGGAACCGTCTAATCCTTCAAGGTCAGGTAACCACTTTTTGACGATATTCGCCACTCCATTCTTCGTCATTCTGAGCGAAACGAAGAATCTATCTGTTTCAGGTCACCCTGAACTTGTTTCAGGGTCTCTTTCAGAATCTCTATAACTTAAAATCTACACCAAAAATACACTTTTTGCAAGCAATTTATTTTATTGCGTCCACAATTGAATATATCACTCTTATTTTATGCTCAGGCATGTTTTCAAGTGCTTTTGTAATCTCTTTTTTTAATTCTTTTGCACTGCGTAGATTTTTTAATTTAAACAAATCGTCAGGCTGCATTTCAAAAACCTCAAGAATTTTATCAAGTGTTTGTGAAGTCAAAAAGTTCTTTCCAACTTCTATTCCGCTCAAAGTCCTTTGAGAAATGTTTATCATTTCCGCAAACTCCTCTTGCGTTAATCCATGCTCTTTTCTTATTTCTTTTATTCTTTTTCCAAGTAAGTTTTTTATGCTCATATATCAATTTTAATATTTTTTACCTCTTTTTTTAATGATAATAAATCGGTTAAATAATTATAATAACCGATTATATATCAATAAATATTAAGATTTGTAAAGTGCGAAAACCATTATTATTTCTATATATAGATAATTTTACCGATTTAATTTCATAAAAAATGGCAATTATTTTTTTAAGAAAGTTTTAATATAAGTGTAGGTAAATTTACTTAGTGTGTATAAAAATGAAAGGAAGGTATTTTATGACAATTAACGGTATTCAAAATTTCGGATGTAAAGGAATTATTTCAACTCAAAAAACAACTCAGCCAAGTGAAGTTATTAATACGGCGGCTACTGCTCTTAAAACATTAGCATCAGATGTTGTAGATTTTTCTACAAAAGTAAAACAAGATAATTATGAAGAAAAAGTAGCAAAAAGATTTCATCCTTATACAGGTTTACAAACAGAAGTTACTAAACAATATATGGATGGTAAATTAGTTGGTCTTATAGAAAATACTCCTGACAACGGTATACAATTTACAAGTCTTAAATTTAAATATGATGACGATGGAACTGCTATTATTTCAGGAGAAATGATTGACCCTAAAACACTTATAAGACGTCAAATGTACGGAATTACTCCTAATGGCGAAAATGCTTATAAATCTTTCGGTAAAGGCGGCGATTTTATAATAAAACCGGACGGAACAGAAATTGATTTATCAAAGCTTTCTCCTCAAGAACGTGCAGAGTTAAAAAAGACATTGCCTCAGACTTTATTTGAATATGTTTAATAATTTAGCGGCGACGGTATACCGTCGCCGCTTCTGAATATTATTTTTAAATAATCTCTATTGGTGATTTTTCATCAGCAATTTCTACTTCGGCGAAATCTTTCAATAAATTTTTCAATGTATTTAAGGCAGGTCTTTCGCTCTCAAAATGCCCGACATCAATTATAGTTAAATTGTTATCCAAAGCCGTATGATACTTTAAATCCGCCGTTACGAAGCAGTCACATTCTGCATTTATGACATCTTCGCAGAAACTCGTTCCCGAACCCGCACAAAACGCTACTTTTTTGACAATTTTTTTAGGGTTATAATTTGTAACTCTAAGTTTATCAATTTCCAAACCCTTTTTAATACGATGTATCAACTCTTTTAAGGTCATATCGGCATAATAAATTTTTGTATAATCGTTTAAAATATCGTCAATACAAAACCCGCAATAATCAATGAGCATATCGGTTGTGCCGCCGACAGCCTTATCAAACGGAGTATGTATCGAATAAACAGGCAGGTGATACCTGATTAAATCTCTTGCTATTTCTTTATCGAATCCGCCGCCAAAAAACAACGGATGATGGGCAATTATCATATCACATTTTTTTAATAAAGCTTGTTTTAAAATATCGTCCGTTATGCTTACGCATAGTAAAATTCTTCTGATATTTTTTTTGTTCAGCCTTATTTGCCAACCTGAATTATCCCACTCCTCTTGGGTCCTGAGAGGTGCGATTCTTTCAATTTTATTGATAATCTCTTTTAATTCTGCCATATATAATCAACAATCCCTTTTGCAATAAGTGTCTTCGATGCTTTATCAAACTTTTTAATATTTAATTCTCTGTCTAAAATATAAACCTCATTTTCATTACTGTCAAATCCGATATCTTTTCTTGAAATATCGTTTGCGACCAAATAATCACAACCTTTTTTCTTAATTTTTTCTTTTGCGTTTTCAATTAAATTTTCGCTTTCAGCACAAAATCCGACAATGGTTTGCCCTGTCTTTTTATTTTCAGCCAAATACCGTAAAATATCGGGGTTTTGTTCTAATTCCAAATTCAAACCGTTTCCGTCAGTTTTTTTAATTTTTTGCTCACTAACATTTTTAACCTTAAAATCACCAACTGCCGCCGTCATAAATACTGCATCAAAGTCAATGGTCTTGACAGTTTTAAACATCTCATCGGCACTTTTAGCGACCGTAACTTTATAAGGTCTTTCAATTTCAAATGTTGAAACAAGTGTAACATCAGCCCCTTTTGAATACAAATAATCCGCAATAGCCAAGCCCATTTTGCCCGATGAATTATTTGTAATATACCTTACAGGGTCGATTTTTTCTTTTGTTCCGCCTGCCGTTACAAGGATTTTTTTATTGTTTATTTTTTCACAATAACACCCCTCGTTCTGTTTTCTGATTTTCTCATTCATCTCAAATTGAGAACAGACCTCTCTATCAATGGGCGAGGTATTTAAAAATAACACCACTTTATCAAAAATTTTATTCAAATCCGCAAGTCTGCCTTTGCCCTGACTTCCGCAAGCCAAAAAGCCTGTTTCGGGTTCAATTATTTCATATCCTGCTTTTTTTAGCCGTTCCAAATTATCCTGCAAAATCTTATTTTCCCACATTCCGTCATTCATAGCGGGGGCGATTAATATAGGGTTTTTAAAAGCCATGGCGGTTGAGGTCAAAAGGTTATCTGCTAAACCGTTTGCAAGTTTTCCGATAGTATTTGCACTGCAAGGTGCAATTATAAAAATATCAGATTCAGTCAACGCAATATGTTCCGGTTTCCATTCAGGGACATTAAAGGCTTCACAATATACATCATTTTGGCTGAGGCATTGGAGTGTCAATTTTGTAACAAAATTAAGTGCATTAGGTGTTACGACAACTCTTACGTCAGCATTTTGTCTTTTGAACATTCTTATAAGTTCACAGATTTTATAAGCCGCAATTCCGCCTGTTATTCCTACTAAAACTCTTTTACCGCTTAACATTCGCACTCCTTATTCACGATTTCAAGAATTTTTTCGACCGCCTCGTCAACTTTATTGTTTACCACACTGTATTTGAATTTTTTACCGATTTCAAGTTCTTTTTGTGTAATTTTAAGACGATTTTGAATAGTCTGTTCATCCTCGGTATTTCTGCCTCTTAGCCGTTTTTCAAGTTCTTCATATGATGGCGGAAGAATAAAAATAAAAACGGCATCAGGGCATTTTTCCATAATTTGCAATGCACCTTGAATTTCTATCTCTAAAATTATACTTTTACCGATATTAAGTGCATCTTCAACGGCAGATTTTTTTGTGCCGTAATAATTATTATTGTAAACCGCCCATTCAAGAAATTCGCCGTTTTCAATTGCGGTTTTGAATTGCTCCTGATTTAAGAAATTATAATTTATTCCGTCAGCTTCTCCGGGGCGGGGTTGTCTTGTTGTTGATGAAACGCTGAGAGTCAGGTTATCATTTTGTGATAACAAGTCTTTTATAATTGTTCCCTTTCCGACTCCTGACGGTCCTGCTATTACAAATAATTTTGGTTTCATTTGTTCCCCTTTTTAATTTATTCTAACAAAAAAATGTAATAACTAAATT
>JAFSWA010000054.1 GCA_017444705.1 bacterium | reverse complement strand
TGCTTTAACTTTTTCAACTTCGGATTCAAAGTATTTTTGTCTGTCCATTTCCCAAGCAACAGAGCCGAACATTGTCAAAAATCTTCTGTATGAATCGTAGCAGAAACGGGGGTTATTTGTTAATTTAACCATTGCTTCAACTGTTTCATCGTTTAAACCGAGGTTCAAAATTGTTTCCATCATACCGGGCATTGAAACTCTTGCACCTGAGCGAACAGAAACCAATAACGGATTCGTTGTATCTCCAAACTTTTTGCCTGTTTGATTTTCAACATCTTTAAGTGCTTCTTTTACTTCATCCATCAAACCTGCGGGCATTCTGTTGCCGTTGTTGATGTAATCCATACAAGTTGTTGTTGTAATTGTTAATCCCGGAGGTACGGGGAGATTCAAATTTGTCATCTCTGCAAGGTTTGCACCTTTACCGCCGAGTAATTCACGCATATGTGCGTTACCTTCTCTGAAAAGCCATACTCTTTTTTCTGTCATATTTTTCTCCTTTTTATATCTGACTTTTGTACTATTTCGATACAAAAAAGATAACATGAACATAATATAATTACAAAGGGGAATTTTTAAGACACATTTTTATTGTCGGTTTAAAACCCGATTTACTTTTTGCTTTCTTTGGATTACTTCGCTAACGCTCGTAATGACATGTACAATGCGAGGCTTACGTAGTAAACCGTGGCAAACCGGTTTTGTCAGGCAGAGCCTAATAGTAAGTTGGGCATACTTGCCCAACATTTTTTATTTCTTGGATTGCCACGTCGCCTACGGTTCCTCGCAATTGTACATGTCAAGCAATTAGTTACATAAATTTTATTTTATTTTATTATTTTGTTGCGATAATTTTTTTCGTACCCATTCTTTCTTCTGCTTGGTTTTTGCCGATAAACGGGTATTGCAATCGGCAAAGCCGATTGGCTTGCACCCTACACTCTTCTGCTTGGTTTTTGCTACGCAAAAATAAAACAAATTCGGCATATGCGGAGGTTATAGACATTTTTTAATGAAACAGCGACAAAGCGGCTACTGTTTGAGCATTAGCGAGTTTAGCCGCTTTGAGTTGAATTTAAAAATGACATAACCGCAGCATCAGCCGATAGCCTTTTTGCCTTCTTTTTGGGCAATGCCAAAAAGAAGGACGCCCGAAAGGGCGGAAAATGAAAACAAACAAATTTTATTTTAATGAACGCAAAGTTGTCGGCTTGTTTTTACAACGAAGTTGTGCCGCCGACTTATACAAAAATGTAACTAATTGCTTGACATGTACAGCAATGATATGAAAAATGCCTGGTTTTCCACAGAATTTCTTTGGATTACTTCGCTAACGCTCGTAATGACATGTCAGCACGCAGCTTATTAAAACCAATCCGTTTATTAATTTAGTCTTGAATGTATGATTTATCTTTATTAAAAATTAAGTACCCGACCAAATACGAAATCGTTATACCGAAGAACAAAATCACAGCCATTGAACTTAAAAGTTTAAATCCTGAAAGTGTTAAAAGTAAAAAGGAAACGGATGTGGTCAAGGATGAAGTTAAAATTGCATCCTCGCAGTTTTTATTACCCGAATTTCTGAAAATCGAATAATCCATAGTAAATCCAAGTATTAAAAACAAATTAATTATACCAAAAAGATTTATCTCTCCAAAAATAAGATTATTTATAAACAGTGCAAATATAACTCCTGTAAACGGCGGTAATAAAAGTTTTACTGCTTGTTTTAAACCGTAAATTACGCTCAAAAATCCTATTAATACAATCAGAACTATCGGGAAAAGAAGTATTAATTTTTGTCTGTATTCTTTTATGTATTTTTCCGTATCGGATTTTATATTTATTACCTGTACCGGAACCTCATTCAGCTGCGGAATTTTATTAGAAAAAACGAAAATTACCGATTTATTTTCCGCTAATAAAAATGAATTAAGATAAGGATACAAATTCTTATTGAATAAAACAGGTTCAAATTTTGTATTTTTGAGATTCTGTATCTGTTCGGATGTCAAAATATCAGAAAACTTATCAAGATTTTTGGAATATAAATCTTTTACCAAATCGAAATTTTCCCTCTGCCTTTCTTTTGACGGCAAAAACTTTGACAAAGACATAAAATCAATATTATTTTGGGTCAAAATATCAGTTATCTTTTCTTCTTCTTTTATAACATTTTCAAAATTCAAGCCCGCTGTTATTACAAATTGAGTATTTTTAAATTCTTCTCCCGACACTTTGTTATAGAGAGTTTCTGCGTTCAAAAGTTTTTTTGTCGGAGTATATAGAGTGCTTAAAGAATCGCTGAAATTAAATCTGAAAATACCCAAAAAACTCAATAGGCAAAGAGAGTAAAACACAATTTTACAATATTTATAACTTGGTTTTATCGTATTTTTTGAAACAGAAACTTCAAAACAAGGGTAGAAAATAAGCACTGCAATATAAATTGCAGATAATCCGAAAATTGTAAACACCGCAACCTGTTTCAAAAGCTCTATTCCTGTAAAATATAACAAAATAAACGGTATTATTGTGGTCAAAAGACTTAATGTAAGATTTTTTATAAAAGTTTTATCAATTTTTTCCGCAAAAAAATAATGATAAGAATAATCTATTCCTATTCCGATAAGAGTAGTTGAAAAAACCATTGTTATAAGCTGAAAAGATTCAAAGAAAAGATTTACCGCAACAAAACCGGTTAACATTCCTATTGATAAACTTACTAAAACAGGCAAAAGCGGTTTTAGATTTTTAAAATAAAAATATGTGAGGAATATCACTAAAAGTGTTGATAAAATGCAAATAATATTAATACTCAGTTTTGCTCTTTGGCTTGTGTAATAGGAATGAATCGGACTTCCCGAAAGGTAAATTTCTGAATTATCGACACTTAATTTTTTCTGCGAAGCAACAAGTTCGGCTATTTTATTATTACTGAAATCGGGCGATAAACCTTCTCCGTTTTTTATTTTCAAAGAAGTATAATCATAGTATTTATCATCAATATTATCAACTGAATCGGGCATTTTTAAATTGGAAAAAATAAAATCATTGAACAAAAAATAAGGGTCTTTATCCGTTGTTGTAAGCTGTATCACTGACGGGTTGTATAATTCATTCAATGCGTTACTATAAACTTCATCATATTTTTTTGCTTTCAAAAGTTGTCTTGTTTTAAAGGATAAAAAGTTTTCCGGATGCTTTATATAGTTGTCTGCCAACATTGATAAGTCGGGGGAATTTATTTCAAAATAATTTTTATCAATATTATTTAAAAAATTACTTTTCAATTCTTGGAGTGCAACTTCATCATCAGATTCAAAAACAACCTTTATTACAGATGCGGTTTTTTCACTCAAAGGTATTATATTTTCGGATTTTACCACACTATTCGGAAGCAAAGTTTTTAAGAGATTACCCTCTGCCTTTTTTACGGTTGAAAAAGACAAGAAACAGAGCAGAAAAAACACCGCAGTCAAAATTATTAATTTTATATATTTTATTTTGAGAACCATAATAAAGTTTTATTTCCGTTAGTCTGTGAAATATCTATTTTTTGTATATAATCGTCGCCTTCTATTTTTATTGAAGAAATATAATTAAATGCCTTCGATTCTTTTTTGGGCTTCAAACCGAGTGTCCATTTCATACCGTTTTTTTCATAATAAAAATCAAATTCTTTTTTTAGTTTTGTATATTTTTTTGCAGAAATTCCGCTTACAATATCATTTATCTGTTTGTAATTTTTATTTGTATAATTTGTTGTTGATTTAATCGGATATGTTGTATAGAAATATACACCCTCGTTCTTTTTGAATTCAAATTCTCCGCCTGAAATAAGCGGTTTTTGAATATTTTGCAAGTGTTTTTCCTGTTTAAATTTGCATTTTATACTGTTTAGTTCGGGGATTTGATTAGTTATAGTTTCAATGTTTTCGGGGTTTGAAAAAACATCTGCATAACAGAAATTACAAAAAAACATAAAAATAAAAATAATAAGGTTAAATTTTTTCATTTTTCACAACCTTTCTCATAGCCTGTATAAGCCCATTAGGCGGAGTATAAACACTCTGTTTTGTTTCTGTGTTTATAGCTATTTGCATTGTTGTCGCCGAAAAAATCTTATCGCCTGCCTGATTAAAAATAGTATATTTAATATCGAGCGTAGGTTCAATAGAAATAACTTCTGTTTTAACGGTCAATATATCATTAAAAAAGGCCGGTTTTATATATTTAACCTGCATTTTTGCAACAGGATAAGCATAACCGTCAGCCTTAATATCCATATATGTATATTTTAACTCCGACAACATATTGCATCTTGCCTGCTCCATATAACGCATATAATTTCCGTGCCAGACGATATTCATCGGGTCTAAATCTTCAAATGAAACTTTTAGTTTATATTCTGACTGAAAAAGGCTCATTGGTTTCCGCTCCTTAAATCTTTGAATATATTTTCACACAAAAACACCCCCGATGCATATTTTTTATCATCCGAAAAATACTCATAAAATACGCTTTTTTCATTCTTTTCAAGCCTCAAATTAATAATATTGTCAGGCTTAATTATATTTGAGAATTTTATTCTTTTCCACTGTCCTGCACCTAATTCAAGGTTAAAATGGGCATTTGCAAATTCCTTTGCCCAATATAATTGTACAACACCTGGGACAAGTTGGAACGAGGGAAAATGCCCTTTAAAAAAATTACACTGACTATAAATAAGTAACCTGTATTTAATATTTTCTTTCTCAACCTTTCTACCTAATATAACCGGCATTGACAAATTTACATTAAAAAGATGTTCAATTAGTTTCTTGTTAATTTTTCCCATAGAATTCTTCGGAATTTCATCAGTATATTTCCACCTTTGAGGAACAATCTCGGAAGTTTTCATAAGATTTTGTTTTAAAATTTTTGTTAAATCGGAAACTTTATTTTCCAAAAGATAATCTTTTCCCCTATTAGATAATGCACAAAGACAAACAAGTTTATCCTCTGATTTTGTAATATAACTCTCTTGCACAAATTCATTTTTGTTAAGTGCATTCTCCAATTCCTGAGCAGAAACTCTTTTTTCATTTATCTTGAACATTCTGTCTGTTCTGAGTTTAAATTTCAGTCTGTCGTTTTCAACTTCTATTTTATCATTTATAACTGTTTCAAAGCCATACGCATAATCTGAAAAAACTTCAACATTCTCATAATTTACTTTTAGTTTTACATTATCAAAAATTTTAAAGTCATTGCAAAAATGCGTTTTATAAGCAATAACCCCTGTTTCCGAGCTTCCGTATATCTCTGTAATTTTTGAGTTTTTTTCTAATTTTTCAAAAACCTTTTCCTCTAATTTTGAACCTGCCGAAATAATATATTTTGGACAAGACTTAAAATCGAGATTATATTTATCCGCCGAGTGCAAAAACGTCGGAGTTGAAACAAGAATTGTATTATCGCCGTCAACATTTTCAGGGTAAGCAACTTCTTTTACGTCTATTGTCAGACCGTTACACAATGAGGTCATAAGATGAAAAGTCAAACCAAACAGATGACACATTGTAGTTGTTGATTTTACGGTATAATTTTTATCTTTAAACTCAAATGTTTCACCAATGTCTTGGGCTTCTCTAATAAGGTTAAAAAGTGATTTTTTAATATTTTTCGGTTTTCCGGTTGAACCGGATGTAAAAAAATTAACTGCTCCTTTTTTAATATCAATATCGGGAAAATCATATTTTTTTATCTCATTTCCGGTTGCCGATTCCAATATATCAAAATCACATTTCAAATCCTTTAATCTTGTTTTATCCGTAAGAAGATAAACATTTTTATCACAATAAAGACTTGCAAAAAATTGAATTATAAAACTGAAATTATCACCGCTTAAAATAACAACATTTTCCTTTTTTGATTTCAAATTTTCAACTTCCCATGAAATTTGATTTTTTATTTCATAATAGGTATAAATTTCATTTCCGTTTATTACGGCAGTTTTATTTTTATATTTTTCAAAATACTTTAACATCAAAGACCGTGCCTCTTTTTAAAAAATATTCTAATAATGTATTCTGTAATAAAAAGTACTCCGGTCAAAAAATATGACAAAAAACCATTGTACAAAATCCAAATATTATCAGGTAAAAATATTGTCCATATAGTAACGAGCATATTCAAAAACAGAAATACACACCATACATAAGTAACATTTTTTGTATAAGTAAAAACAGGCTCATCAAGACTTTCTCCCGATATTCTTACAAACTTTTGAATAATGGTTTCTTTTGAAAATAAGGAAGAAAAGAAAATCATAAATATAATAAAATTTGAAACACACGGATAAAATTTAAGTGCTACAATACGTTTCAACCAAAAAAGAAACACGACACACAATGAAATTAATATTGGCGTAATCGTTTTTATCTTTTTCATAACAGTTCCCTATAAAATACTGTAAATAGCCTCTACAACATCATTTATGGTTCTTATTTGCTTAAATTCTTCGGGAGAAATTCTTTTTTCCGAATACTGTTGCAGCCTTACCGCCAAATCAACCGCATCAATGCTGTCCATTTCCAAATCGGTAAAAAGATTTGCTTCGGAAGTTATTGAATCTTTATCAATTTCAAATTCCTCTGACAAAATTTCAACAAGTTTATCAAAAATCTGTTCTTTTGAATATTTTTTACCCATTTTGCTGTGTCCTTATAAAATCAGCGATTGTTTTAACAGAATAAAAATACTGTCTGTTTTCTTCTTTATTACTGCTGAGTTTTAGATTAAAATGCTTTTTTAATGCCATGCCGAGTTCCAAGGCATCAATAGAATCAAGCCCTAATCCGTCATTAAACAAAGGCTCATCGTCAACAATATCATCAACAGTAATATCCTCTAACTCCAACGAATTAATTATAATCCTTTTTATCTGTTCTTCTAATTCCATGTCTACATTTTAACAGAAAAACTCTGTTTTATTGTTAATTTTTATTAACTGATTTTAATTTACCAACAGAATTATTTTTAAGGTAATAGCTTCAATAATTCGCAAAAACGGAGCGGATAAAATTTTATCCGCCCTTTCTGTTAAAACTATTTTCGCCTTAAAAGGTCAGAGATTTTCACTTCTTCTTTTTTATGAGGCTTCTTTATTCCTCTTTGTTTTATAGGGTGTTTGAATCCGGATAAACCGACGGGTTTTTGACTGCTCAGTTCTGACGATATAAAATCCTGAAAAAAATTTAATACTTCATTCATATTAACACTCTCCTTCTTACACAAAAATTTTATACAATATTTTTGTATAAATTATCCGACAATTATGCTATATTAAAGTATATGGTTGATTATTCACAAAAAGCTTACGAATGTATAAACAGAGATTTTTCGGTTTCAGAGATAAAAAAAGCTCTGAAATCAGATGATGATATAATAAAATCAGCCGCTATTATAAAAATTTACGAAATTGATACAGAAATTGCCGAACTTCTTATTTTTAATTTAACAAACCAGTCAGGTCCGATTCGTGAATTGAGTGCCTACAAATTATGTACACTTATTAGAAATTACAAAGATTATTTTCAAAAAACAGAAACTCTCAATGTAGTAATTAAATCATTAAACGACGTAAACCCTAATGTTGTAAGATTTATTCTGCAAACTCTTGACTATTTTGATAACAAAATATATATTTTTAAAAGTCTTCTTCAAAAAATTACGGAATTATATGATGAGATAGCGAATAAACCACGCAGAGGAAAAGCTCAGGAACATATATTTACAAAAAAATGTTTTAAAATATATTGGTCGCTTGAAAGCATTAAAGAACTCATAAAAGCAGATAAACATGTTTTATTTGAAGATGAAAAAATTAATCCGAATTTTATAAAAATACTCTATAATTTATGCGACATTGAAGAATATACAATAAGAGAAAAAATCGCACAAATTGTAAATTTGTTGCCGATTAAAGAATTTTATGATATTAAAAAGAAATTGACAAATGACGAAAATTATTTCGTAAAAAGGCAAACGGGGGTATAAATGAGAATTTTAGCGGCAGATGACAGTTTTGACTGGTTAAGTACACACACCTTTATCCTAACGGACATATTCGGTAAAGACGCAGATATTGTCTGTGCAAACTCCGCTTTTGAAGCTCTTAATATTTTCAAAGAAGAATATCTTGAAAACCCATTTAATCTTGTGATAACAGATTTGCAAATGGAATCGGATTTTGAGCCTCTATATGCCGGTGAATGGCTTATAAAAGAGATTCAAGCCCTAAAACCAAACCAAAAGATTCTCATCATTTCTTCAACGCTCAATATAGAACAAATTGCAAATTCATATAGTGTAGATTATTTTTCAAAAAGACTTATCGTTTCGGATATTTCTGTTTATGAAAATAAATTATCCGAAATAAATATTTCCTAATCTCTTAAAAGGATTTTTTCAAAATAACATTTACTTTGCAAATAAAATCATTAAAATAATAGTATGAAAAGATTTTTAATATATTCTTTCATAATTATTATTGCGGGACTTTTTACGGGTTCAAATTTCGTTTTTGCCGATGATTCCGGAGCTGACGAATGGAGTGATATGCTTGATTTTGACCGTTCTTGGAGAACAAATCAACAATCAATAACCGATGAAGAATTTGAGAGGGTCATGAAAAAATATGAAAAAAAGAAAAAACCGAAAAAATATGAATTTGAAGCTAATGAAAGCAGAGATTCTCTAAATGATATGTCAATTCTGAATGATATTGCAAATCATTCTCCGATACTGCTTTTCCCTGCCGATTTTACTTCTTACGAAGGTGATTATATCCCCGCAGGATACTACAAATTAAATTATATGGAAAGTGACAAAAATCACTATATTGTTTTAACTCAGGGCAGAAAAGTTTGTGCCAAATTAAAAATGAATCAGACAAAAGACGATTTTAAATCAGAATCAATACAATTTGCCGAAATTCGCCCTAACGACAACGAAACTATGAAATTAATATATGGTAATCTCGATTTGAATTTATACAAAGATTTATACATAAAATATTAAAATAGATACATGTTTGAATAATATCTTATAAGACATTCATTTTTATGCGTTAATTTTTGGTTTTGAAACAAAGAATTTTGATTTGTAATTTTTATATTTATTAATATAAACCTCATCTTCGTCTTTATTTCTGTGATTATATGCATGTTTGCCAAGTGTACTGTCTTTAAGTTGAATTACGCTGATAGCAATATTTCCGCAGTGAGCGGCAATACGTCTGAAATCAGCAAGCAAATCAGAAAACATAAACCCGACTTCCGCCGTACATTCACCGTCTTTAAGCCTTTGAATGTGGTCAGCTTTAACGGTTCTTATAATTTTTTTGATTACAACTTCCAACGGTTCCACTTCTTGTGCCAATTTTACGTTATCATTTTTGTACGCTTCAAAAGAAACTGAAAAAATTTCAGAAACCGCATTAACGATAACTTTCAATTCTTCTATTGCTTTATCTGATAATTTACTTTGCGATTCGTTCAACTGTTGAGCTATTTTCAAAATATGTGCGGTATGATCCCCTATCCTTTCATAATCCCCAATTGCAAGTAAAAGTTGAGAAACTCTGTTATTATCCTCACCTGTCAATTCTTTTCCTGAAAGTTTAATCAGGAATTTGTTGATTAAATCCTCATAAGTGTCAATTTTCATCTCATTTTCGGTTATTTGGTCGGCTTTTTTCTGATGAAAACTTTTCAACATTTTTGTTGAATACACATAGTTAAATTCTACAATATTAGCCATTTTTATTGATTGATTATGACATTCCGAAATAGCAAAGCTCGGGGCAAGCAATAATCTCTCGTCCAATAAAACTTCCTTTTGATATGAATCTTTTTTATCCGGAATAAATTTAATTGCTAAATTTTCAATAACTTTACAGAACGGAAACAGCATAAATGCCGTAAATATATTGTAAATCGTATGGAAAATTGCCACTCCGACAGGCGAAATATCTGTCTGAACAAAAGCAAATTTAAAAATTGCATTCAAAAGTATGAATAACGGAAAACAAATTCCAACACTCAAAATATTATATATTACATGTACTCCTGCAACCCTTTTGGCATTTGCACTGACCCCTATACTTGATAAAACTGCCGAAATACAAGTACCAAGGTTTTGACCCAAAATAATAGGAATTGCGACACCCCAAGAAACACCGCCGACCATAGTCAATGCCTGCAAAATACCTATTGATGCGGATGAACTTTGCACAATAATTGTTATTATAAAACCAACAATAAAACCTAATATCGGATTTTTAAAGGCAACCATTACTTGTGTAAATTCCGGTACATTTGCTAAGGGAGCCATAGCATCAGCCATCATTCCCATTCCGGACATTAAAATGGCAAAACCTATTAAAACACTTCCTACATTTTTTCTCTTATTAGTTTTTGCCATCATTATAAGACAAATCCCTATTAGAGCTAATAAGGGAGAAAATGACTCGGGCTTCATTAATTCTATGAAAAATCCGTAAGATGAATTTTTTAATTCTGTTAAACTCAATATCCATGCAGTTATTGTAGTACCTAAATTAGCACCGATTATGACGCTTACGGTTTGAGATAAATTCATAATTCCTGAATTAACCAAACCGACAAGCATAACCGTAACAGCAGATGACGACTGAATTACTGCCGTAACAAATGCTCCGAGAGCAAAGCTTTTTATCGGGTTAGAAGTCATTTTTCTCAAAATGCCCTCTAATTTACCGCCGGCAATCTTTTCCAATCCTTGCGACATTGTTGATATGCCATATAAAAAGAATGCAAGTCCGCCAAGCAGTGTGAAAATTGAAAATATACTCATAAAATTCCTTTTGTTTAACTGTTTTGTGTGTTAATGGTATTTATATCTCCTGCCAAATAATTTTACAGGCACACACTTTTAGTTTATCATAAGAAAAAATTTTGTGTGCAATTAATGTAAAAAAAATTAACAAATATAGTAATAATGCATATCTAAAAATATGCAAAAATATATATCCCGAATCTTTCTCCAAATATACACTAATATAGATTATCATCGGATTTTCAGTGTTAAAACTATCTTAATACCTATTTATAAAGCTTTATTAACTACACTGTTTTATGTATTTTTTGTTATTTTATTCATAATATTTTGAAAAATATTATATTTGCGATATAATGTTTACGAATAATAATGTAAATGAAAGGTTATAATTATGGATATCAAAATTGAGAAAAAAGAAGGAAATATTTGCGTAATTGATGTTACGGCAGATGCCAAAAAAGCTAATCAAGAGTATGAAAAGGCTTGCAAGAGAATTGCACAGAGAGTAAATATTGAAGGTTTCAGAAGAGGAAAAGCCCCAAGGGCAATCTTAGAACAAAGAATTGGTGCTGAGGCTATAAAAAGCGATGCAGTCGGAGTTATAGCACAGGAAGCATGTTCAAAAGCAATAAAAGACAACAACCTCGATGTTATTACTGAACCTGTTTTAAAAACGGTCGAATTTAATCTTGATAAACCTTCACATTTTGTGATGGAAATTGAATTAAGACCGGAAGTTACACTTCCTAAGTATAAAGGTTTAACTGTTGAAGTTGAGGCATATAAAACACCGGAAGATGCTATGGAAAAACAGTTAAAAACAATTTGTGAAAGATTTGCAAAGAATGAAAAAACAGAAGAAACAATTGTACAAAAAGACAGTATTGTATTAATAGACTTTGAAGGAAGTATAAACGGAGAACCTATAAAGGGCGGTAAGGGGACAAAATATCCGCTAAACATTGCAAACAGTAATTTCATTCCGGGTTTTGCCGAGGCACTTGTCGGAAAACCTGTTGGTGAAGAATTTACAATTGATGTTACATTCCCTGAAAAATACCACGATACAACAATTGCTGGAAAACCGGCTCAATTCAAAATTACGGTTCACGAAATTCAAAAACGTGTAGTGCCTGAATTAACTGATGAATTGGTAAAAAATATCAACCCTAATTTCAAAAATATAGATGATTTGAAAGCTGATATTCAGAAATATCTTGAAATTACAGAAAAGAGAGAAAACGAACAAAAGGTTTCTGAAGCAATATATAATAAAGTGCTTGAAGGGATAAAAGTTGATATTCAAGAAACGGTAATTGAAAGAGAAGTAAAATCTTTGCAGGCTGAACTTGAACAAAGAGCAAACGCACAAGGAACAACGCTGAAAGCTATTTATGATGCGGAAGGTGAAGATAAAATTAATGCACAGCTAAGAGAAGATGCTATTACAAGAATTACAAATTCTCTTGTAATTTCAAAAATTGCAGTTGAAGAAAAAATCAGAGTTCAACAAAAAGATATTGAAGAAAAGATTAATATATTGGCCAGAACATACGGCACATCATCAAAAGAGATTGTTGAACAAGTTCAAAAAAATCCTATGATTATTAATTCACTTTCTCAACAGGCATTAAGTGAAAAAATTACAAAATTCTTAAATGACAATAATAAAGTAGTATTCAAATAAGGAGATTGAGATGAGTTATGTACCAACAGTTATAGAACAATCATCAAGAGGAGAAAGAGCTTTTGATATATTTTCAAGATTATTAAGAGAAAGAATCATTTTTTTAGGCACCCCTGTTGATGATATGGTTGCAAATTTAATAGTAGCACAAATGCTTCTGTTAGATTCTGAGAATCCTGAAAAAGATATTATGTTGTATATCAATTCACCGGGAGGTTCAGTAACAGCAGGTTTTGCTATTTATGATACAATGCAGCACATAAGAGCGGATGTTTCAACAATTTGTTTGGGACAGGCAGCTTCAATGGGTGCATTTTTGTTAGCAGCCGGTACAAAAGGAAAGAGAATGGCTCTTCCTCATTCAAGAGTTTTAATACACCAACCTTTGGGCGGAGCTCAGGGTCAGGCTACCGATATTGAAATTCAGGCAGCTGAAATTATCAGAATTAAAAAATCTCTAAATGAGATTTTGGCTCAAAATACAGGTCAATCTTTGAAAAAAATAGAAAAAGATACAGACAGAGATTATATAATGACTCCTGATGAAGCATTAGAGTACGGTATGATAGACAAAGTTATTTCTGCCGTTGACAAAACAAAAAAAGATTAAAGGAGAAAAGAATGGTAAACCAAGACGATAGTCGTCTTAAATGTTCATTTTGCGGTAAAACGCAAGATCAGGTCAAAAAATTAATTGCAGGTCCTGACGTATTTATTTGTGATGAATGCGTTGATTTGTGTAATGAAATTCTTGAAGAAGAATTT
Organism: bacterium; assembly: GCA_017444705.1. GTDB lineage: Bacteria > Cyanobacteriota > Vampirovibrionia > Gastranaerophilales > Gastranaerophilaceae > RGIG3525. The sequence continues at coordinate 4,035 of JAFSWA010000054.1, read as the reverse complement.
TTTGAAGGTAAAGATAAATCTGCCGATAAAGAAGAAGAAAATAAAGAGGCAGATATTGCAAAAGTGCCAAAACCGCACGAAATAAAAGCTCATTTGGATGAATATATTGTCGGACAAGATGATGCAAAGAAAGTTCTTTCCGTTGCAGTATATAACCATTACAAGCGTATTGCACATAACACAACAAAAGACGATAATGGTGTTGAAATTCAGAAGAGTAATATTTTGTTAGTAGGGCCTACGGGTTCAGGTAAAACTCTTTTGGCACAAACATTGGCGAAAATGCTTGATGTCCCTTTTGCAATAGCAGATGCAACAACTTTAACAGAAGCCGGCTATGTCGGAGATGATGTTGAAAATATTCTGTTGAGATTGTATCAAAGTGCCGATTATGATGCTCAAAAGGCTGAAAGAGGCATTATTTACGTGGATGAAATTGATAAAATTGCAAGAAAATCCGAGAATTCAAGTATTACAAGAGATGTATCGGGTGAAGGTGTTCAACAGGCTCTTTTAAAAATGATAGAAGGTACTGTCGCAAATGTTCCTCCTCAGGGCGGAAGAAAACATCCTCATCAGGAATTTATTCAAATTGATACAAAGAATATTTTGTTCATTGTAGGCGGTGCTTTTGTCGGTTTGGAAAAAATTGTTGAAAGGCGTGCCGGTGAGGGCAGTTCTTTGGGCTTTGGTGCAAAGGCTCCGAAATCTCAAGCAGAAAAAGAGCTTGAAGAAGCTAAAATGCTCAAAAAATTACAGCCTGAGGATTTACTGAAATTCGGTTTAATTCCTGAATTTATCGGTCGTGTTCCTGTATATGCAGTTCTTGATCCTCTTGATGAAAAAGCACTAAAAATGATATTAACTGAGCCGAAAAGTGCATTAGTAAAACAATATCAAAAATTGCTTGATATGGACGGAGTTGATTTGGAATTTTCTCCCGAAGCTCTCGATTATATTGCACAAGAAGCAATAAAGCGTAAAACCGGTGCAAGAGCATTGAGATCTATTGTAGAAGAATTAATGTTGGATATAATGTATGATATTCCGTCAAAAGAAGATATCAAGAAACTTGTAATTACAAAAGAAATGGTTCAGAAGAAACAAAATACAGCTGATTTAATTCAGATTACGGACAAAAAAACTGATACTAACGTAAAGTCTATTGAACCTAAAATTCAAGAAGAAATCGCATAGGGGAAATTATGAAAATAAATTTTACAAAAATGCAGGGTCTTGGTAATGACTTTGTTATACTTGATTATGATGAATTTTTAAAAATCGGTAAAACTCCGTCCGATTTGGCATTAAAACTATGCGACAGAAAATTTTCAATAGGAGCAGACGGATTGATTATTGTGAATCCGAACGCAAAAGATACTGATATTGAATGGATATTTTATAATTCTGACGGCACTATGGCTCAAATGTGCGGAAACGGGATGAGATGTTTTGCTAAATATGTTACAGATAAAAATATAATCAATAAAAAACAATTTTCAGTTAAGACAGAGGCGGGAATTATATGTCCTGAAATCCTTGATAACGGTGAAATCAAAGTAAATATGAATTTACCTGTTTTAGAACCGTCAAAAATTCCTTTTTGCGAAGAGAAAACCCTTGATTACAAATTAAATATTAAAGATAAGGTTTTTAGTATTAATACAGTGAGTATGGGTAATCCCCACTGTATAATATTTACTGATGAGGACACAATGACTTTGGCTAAAAATTACGGTGCGTATATAGAAACTCATGAACTTTTTCCTGAAAAAACAAATGTTGAATTCGTGAATATAAAATCAAAAAATGAAGTTACATTGTCCGTATGGGAAAGAGGGTGCGGAATAACTTTGGCTTGCGGAACAGGAGCTTGTGCAACAACGGTTGCGGGAGTTCTAAGAGGATTTTTAGATAATAATGTTAAAGTGAATTTGCCCGGCGGAAGTCTTAACATAGAATGGGCAGGCTCTTTATCAAATACAAATTATCCGGTATTTATGACAGGCAAGGCTGAGTATTCCTTTACCGGTACCGTTGAAGTATAAAACCGATTATAAAATTATTCTTTCACTCCGCCTGAGAGAATATCCGTTATAAAATATTTTGTCCCTGCAAAAAATACCGCAAAGACCGGAATTAAAGCTAAAACACTGCATGCGAGGAGTTGTCCCCACTCAATTGTATCTCTAAAACTGCCTTTAAACGCCGCCAATGCAACTGGAATAGTTCTTAACGCATCATCGTTTGTCATAATCAGCGGCCACATAAAAGCATTATAATTAGATACAAAACTGAAAATTGCAAGTGTGGCTATTGCAGGAAGAGCCAAGGGCAAAGCAATTTTCCAAAAAATTTTAAAATAAGAACAGCCATCTATTTTTGCTGATTCAATAAGGCTGTCCGGCATTGAAACAAACCATTGACGCATCATAAAAATTCCAAAGGCACCAAAAATACCGGGAATTATAAGTCCCTGATAAGTATTTATCCAACCCAATTCTCTCATTTCGAAAAACAACGGAATTATATTAACCTGAGGCGGCACCATCATTGTTATCAAAACTAAAATAAAAATTATTTCTTTAAACTTAAATTTTAATTTTGCAAATGCAAATCCTGTCATAGCCGCAAGTAAAACCTGAAAAGCAGTTGTTATAACAGAAACAAAAAGGCTGTTAAAAAAATATCTTCCTATTGGTAAGGTCGTTGTAACCTCTGAGTAATTTGAAGTTATGACAGGTTTTGGGAAAAAATTTATTCCGCCGGAAAAAATCTGGCTTTCTCCTTGAAAAGATGAGCTTACCGCCCACAAAAACGGAATAAGCATTGAAAGTGCCGTTAAAATTAAAACTATATAAGAAAAAATCTTATAACTTTTACTCATTTTTATAATGCGACTTCCTCTTCGGCAACAATCGGGACGCCAACAACTCGTTCTAAGTTTGCAGCGGAAATATTGTAATCCAAAAGAGCCTTATAATAAGCGAGCTGAGCATTTCTGTATGTGGTTTCCGCATCTTTTAATTCAATAACATCTCCTAAACCAACCTTATATCTGCCTCTTGCAAGATTAAATTGCTCTTTTGCCTGTTCCAATGCCTTTTGTGCAACAGGAACATTTTCTTTTGCATTTTTAAGTTGAATATATGCCTGTTTTACATCAAGATAAACCTTTTGACGAGTAACCTCATAATCTGCTACATCTTTGTCAGCGGTAGCATGTGCTTCATCAACCTGTTTTTTCAAAAGGGCTATATTGGTTAAAGGATAAGCCAAATTTCCGCCGAAAGCATAACCGTATTCACCTGAATTAGCAGTCAAACCACCCTGAGTAAAACTTGCCGACAACTTTAAATCCGGCAAAAACGCACGCTTTGAAGCTGTTACAAGATGTTTTGAGGCTTCCGCTTTTTTCTTTGCAGCCAAAAGTCCGGGACGAACTTCCAACGCTTCATTCAAAAGGTCACTCATTTTTACATTATATTTTTTCAGAGTCAATTCTTCCGATAATTCATAATTCGCATATTCCGGCATACCCATTGCGTTATTCAAATCAGCATAAGCAAGTTGAATGTCATTTTGAGCTTTTATATGCCCCAATTTTGCATTACTTAAATTGTATTCCGCCGTATAAACATCTATTTTGGGCTTTGTACCTATATCATAATAAGCCTTTGCCTGTTCTAAACTTATTTCATACTGTTCAACGGATGACTGCCAAACTTTTTCTTGCTGAATTGTATAAAGCAGAGTATAAAAAGCATTTTTAACATTATATATAGTTGTATTTACGGTTTCTTGCAAATCTTCTTCCGTTGCCTGATGTGTTTTTGATGCAACATCAGCTTGTGCTTTTGTTTTCCCGAAATCAAAAATCATCCATTCCGCATCAATACTCGGCATTGTATAGCTATTATATTTTGAAACCGACGGAGTAAAAAACATTGGCAGATATTTATTTCTTGTATAGCCTATTCCTACCCCGACTTTTGGGAAATAGTTTGCCCACGCCTGTCCGATTTTTGTTTTATA
>JAFSWA010000053.1 GCA_017444705.1 bacterium | reverse complement strand
TGAAAGACAAAAAACAGGCGATATCGTTCAAGGTTTGCCTAGGGTTGAAGAACTTCTTGAAACAAGAAAACCAAAAGACTCTGCTATCGTGGCTGAAGTTGAAGGTGTTGCAGAAATCGAAATTGAAGACGAAGTTCCGAGATTGTACCTTGTTACAGATGACGGAAGCAGAATTGAAATTAAATATCCTATCGATGCAAGTATTATTGTTCAAGATAAGCAGAAAATAAAAATCGGTCAGCCGTTGACAAGCGGTCCTTTGAATCCGCATGATGTAATAAGATTAAATGGTGCTGAAGCGGCTCAACAATATCTTGTTGATGAAGTTCAGAGAGTTTACCGTTCACAAGGTGTTGAAATTTCCGATAAGCACGTAGAAATTATTGTTCGTCAGATGACAAAGAAAGTTAAAGTTGTTGAATCGGGCGATACAAAATTACTTCCGGGCGAATTATTGGAAAAGAAAGAATTTGAAGCTGAAAATAAAAAGACTGTTGAGGCAGGAGGTACTCCCGCAACATGCGAAGCTGTTCTTTTGGGTATTACGAAGGCATCTTTGAATACTGAAAGTTTCATTTCGGCAGCATCTTTCCAAGAAACAACAAGAATTTTGACGGAAGCTGCGGTTGAAGGCAAACGGGATATGTTAAGAGGTTTAAAAGAAAACGTAATTATCGGTCGTTTGATACCGGCAGGTACAGGTTTCTACCACTTAACAAATGCGAGTGAAGAAAAAGACAGGGAAGCTCAGAAAAGAGCAGCGGCAAAGCATGTTCAAAGAAAACCCTCTGCCATATTGGAGGAAATTGAGGGTATGTTCGGCTCGCCTGACCTGATGATAGATGAATAGTTTGAGCGTCCGATTGAAAAATCGGACGCTTTATTATAAACTGTTTTTTATAAGTCCAAGGAGAGTTAAATGAAAAAAGTAATATTTCCCTTAATAATTACATTGTTGTTTTCAATGCCTGTTTTTGCAGGAACACAGGCGGACGCATTGAAATTTTTTGATTCATATGTTAATGCTGCTAATAATTATAGCAACAATTTGCTTGATTATTATTCGCCGAATGCAAAAATTATAAGAGTTGTTGTCAGAAAAGACGGGACAAAAGGTACGGCAACTTTTGCGATGAAAGATTATGCTTATCAAATGAAAATCGGAGCAGCAACTGCAAAAGTAAGAAAATACAAAAATTATTATACAAAAAGAGTTGCAACAAAAACCTCTAACGGTTATAAAATTTCATGTCTAAGGCAGCCAATCGGTGAAACATACAAGCTAAATGCTTATTTTGTTGTTTCCGATGCCTCAGGAAAATGGAAAATTATTGAAGAAATGATGGAAACAAAAGTTCAGGCATTTGATAAATACACTAAATAAAAGTATTACATTGAAATTTACTTTAAATTGGGGTATAATTATTTCAAGCGAGGAATTATGAAAAAAGCACAAAGTTTGGTTGAATATGCATTAATTTTGGTCTTAATATCACTAATTGCTGTGACGACTTTGAATTGGATGGGCAAGAACATGTCTTTAAAAACTAATGAAGCAAATATTGATACCGAAAAAAATGTAGTTGAAACAATGAGCAGTTATTGCAAATTAAAAGGGCTTGTGTATAATAAAATAACTAATCAATGTGAGCAAATTGCACAAAAAGAAGAATAATTGCGGTTTATTTTTGTTCGTACATATTTGAAATAGGCTTTTCATATTTTTCGGATATTGTGTTGCGTTTCATCTTAGCTGTTTGACTCATAAGCCCATTTTCTGTTGAAAAGCCGTCATTTAAAATTTCAAATTTGTTAATTTTTTCAAAGGATTTTAAATTCTTCTTTTTATTAATATATATAGAAATTTCTTTTTTAATCAGTTCTCTAAGTGATTGGTCTGAAATAGTGAGATTTGACCCCGATTTCAGTTTTTGTGCCAAAAGCCCGCATTTTTTGAGTGCATCCTCCGACGGAACAATAAGTGCTCCTATTGAAGATTTGTCCTGTCCGACAAGCATAATTTGTTCTATATAAGGACTTTCAAGGCATGCTTCTTCAATAGGTAATGGTTCGACATTCTCTCCGTTTGAAAGAACAATGGTTTCTTTTTCTCTGCCTATTAATACGAGATTATTATCGGCGGTCAACCAGCCAATATCACCTGTATTAAACCAGCCGTCATCATTTATAACTTCTTTTGTTGCCTTTTCATCTTTATAGTAACCTTTCATTATTTGAAAACCCTTAATATAAACAAGCCCTTTTTTAAAGATTCCGAGTTCTTTTTTTGTTTCAATATCAACAATTTTTATTTTTGTTCCCATAAAAGGTTTTCCGCAACAGCCGAGGAAATTTGGTTCAGATACATTTCGTAAAGTTAAAACAGGTGAAGTTTCCGTTAATCCGTAGCCTTCTCTGAGGTTTACTCCTATTGCATCGTAAAATAATTGATCTCTCATTGATAAAGCTCCGCCGCCGGAAATTGATGCTCTGAAATTAATCCCTGCCGCATTTTTAATTTTTTTGTATAAGATGTTTGAAAAAAGTACATGAAACGGTTTTAAAAAACTTCTTACGAACCTATGGTATAAAGATGTCCATATATGATATCCGTTTTTTTTATTTGTAATTCTTCTCTCTGAATACATTTTATGAATTTTATAATAAATACTTAGTTTAACAGCAAAATCAAAGATTTTATATATCAAAGGCGAGGTTTGTTTTAACTTTTGGAAAATACCGAGTCTTACCGCTTCCCATATTCTCGGTACCGACATAAACGTATCAATTTTATATTTTGCAAGGTCATTTTTAAGTCCGCTTAAATTTGTAAAGTGCAGATGGCAACCTGAAATGAAATAGTATAGCTGTGTTGTATGTTCATATGCATGCCATACGGGTAAAATTTGTAGGGTATTTTCTCCGGCTTTTGACATAAACCCTTTTATTATTGAGGGTATTTGACTCAATAAATTTTTATGTGTTAAAAGAACTCCTTTCGGGTATCCTGTTGTACCTGATGTATAGAGCATAACGGCAACATCGTCAAGACTTTGTTCAGGTTTTTTAAATTCATGATTTACATTCCCGTAAATAATATCTTCTAAATAATAAATCGGACATTTTATATCGGAAAAATCAATTTTATTCTTTTTATACATTACTACAATAAAATCCAGTTTTTTATTGTTTAAATACGGTTTAAGATTTTTCAAAACTTTTTCATTTTCTAATATAAGACCTTTTGCTTCGCAATGGTTAATTATATAATTAAGTTCTTCGGCTGGGGCTTTTGAACCTCTCAGGGTCGGAATTGCCGCACATGTCATTACCGCTTGTTCACACATAGCCCAAATACCGTTATTTTCGGAAAATATACAAACAAAATCGTTTTTTTTGATTCCATATGATTGCAAAGCACAGGCTAAGTTATAAATACCGGATTCAAGATTTTCATAACTTAAATATACATTGTTATAAGTATCCGTAACCGCTCTCATATCGGGGTATTCAGATATTTTTTCTTTAAAATATTCATTAAAAGAACTTTTATTACTTAAAAATTTATTAATTCTTCTGCTTGATTTTAAATACTCTCTTTTGATAGCTATTTTTCTTAATCGTTCTTTTTTTGTATTCAAAATGCCTTCCTTAATCTTATACACATACTTGTTCGGTAAAATACAAGTATTGTTTAACATAAATTTTGTTTGCAAACGCAATAACTGCCGAATGTACACTTTCATTAAGCGGGGTAATGACTTTTGGCGAATTTTTAAAAGAAGAGCGTGTAGCAAAAGTGGCATTCAAAACCCCTTCAACTTCATTACAAAAATAATTATATGCCGTTTCCGGAGGATATTGGTTTATTGCCATTTTTAAGATTTTGCCGATATCAGAAATTGAAAGAACCTGTTTTAAAATTCCTATTACAATCAAGAACATAATATGTTTTTTGTTATAGTCTTTGCCCTCAGGCGGCTCAATAACCTTTTTTCTTACATATGAATTAATCATAAAAGGGGTTAGCGGCTTTTCTTCTTCAAACGGATCTTTAAAAATATTCAAATAATTTTCTAAAATCGCAATCAACTGACGCATCGCAACGGGATATGATACTATTTCATCATATCTTGGCAGTTTAAAATTCGCTAATTTTTTTGCAATTTCTGAATGAATAAACGGTATATCCATAACTATTTTAATTCCCTATAAGTAAATATTACAATGTTTTTGTTTTTTTTGCAAATTTATTTAGTAAGTTTGCAATCTTGATAGAAGTTGTAAGTTCTCTTTTTTATTCTGCATTAATTCAAGAGCTTTTTCTTTTATTTCCCGCATTCTTTTGATACCGGCGGCACTATATGAGTAATCCCATTCTTTCAACCATTTACCGAAAGCTTCAATTCCCTTTTTTGTTGTTGAAATCGGGTATCTAAAATCAGGATTGTTCGGAACACCTTGTTTTTTGCTTTCGATAATTCCGAAAAATCCGCTGCCTTTTTCATAAGTCAGAATAACATTAACATTACGTTTTCTGCTGAATCCGTTATCTTTAAAAACTTTTTTGATTTGTGTAAGTTCTTTTTTTATTTTTGGTGAATTAAGCATTTTTTTATCAATATTAATTTTCAATGAGTTGAAAGAAGTATTGTTTGAAATGTGGTTTATTCTCATATATATATCCTTTATTTTTTTATATCAATTAAAACTTTTGCGGTATCTTTAATTAAATTCCATGCCCACTTCAAAATTAAAATACCGCCAATAATACCAATAATTGGATCAAGAAAAGTAAGATTGAAGAATTTTCCTGCCAAAAGTGCAATTATCGCAAGAATTGACGTTAGTGCATCGGCCAAAATATGGTAATATGCAGCCATAAAATTGTAATCTTTGTTGGTTTTACAGTGTGAATTTTTAAATTCCATTATAAATATACAGATAACATTAATTGTTAATCCTATTGTCGCAATTAATGCCGCTTCATCAAAATTTATTGTTAGCGGATTTATAAATCTTATTATTGCTTCAATGATTATCCAAATACCTGTTGCACCGAGAAAGAATGAACTTGTATAACCTGCAAGCACTCCTATTTTTTCGGTTCCGTTTATAAATAAATCGGAATTTTGAAATTTTCTTGCAAGAATATAAGCTATATAGGTTAAACCCAATGCCAAAGTATGTGTTCCCATATGATATCCGTCAGCCAAGAGTGCCATTGATTTTGTAATATAACCGAAAGCTATTTCAGCCGCCATAGTTACAATTGTAATAATAATTATTATAAGTGTTTTTCTCTCATTATTTTCTGAAAGACAATGGCAATGATGCTCATGATTACTCATTTTTCTTATCCTTTTTATTTTTTTTGAAAAATTTCTTTAATTTCGTCGATAGTTTTTTATTATAAGCGTCTATTTCCTCAGGTGTTTGAAGCACTGTACCTTTGGATGTAACTTCCGGTTCAGGTAAACTTTCTACAAATGCTTCCGCTGCCGCAAGCTCTGTAGATGTAACGAGCCATTTGAAAGATTTTACAAGAGTCAATGGTTTTGAAACATCACCTCTTAATACAATCTGAAATTTGGTTGAGAAAAACTCAGCCTGATTATCTTTAAATTTTGGAATAATATCCATTTCCTCAGCTGTTACTTCTTCGCAGAAAAGTATAAATGTCTTTGCCATTACTATATTTAAACCCGGAGTTGCTTTTACTAAGTTTATTGGGTTTATTGCGGCAATCGGTCCTAACATATTTGAAATTTCAGAGCCTAATTTTGCACGGACTTTCATATCGAGAGTATTTTTGAGTATATCCATATCTCCTGCTAACCAAAGATTCAAAACATTTCCGTTTGATGTAATCGGCGAAATGTGCAAAATCCCGTCTTTGAAAATTAAATGTCCGTTCATATTCTCAAAATGGGTTGTATCTATTGTTGTTAAGTTACTTATTATTCCGCCCAAAGCAGTTTTGAAAAATTCCGATTCTCGGATATTTTCAGCCAATATCATGTTTTCCAATTTTCCGAAAGGTCCCAAGCTCCCGTTTTGAATAAGAAAATCAACTGTTCCGTCAATTGATTTTATCTGTTCATTATAATTTTTTGCTCCGGTATTCATTATTAAATTTGTATCAAATGATAATTTGCCAAAAATAGTATCTTTTAAATTTGCACAATCAAGTGCTGCTTTTTCGGCGTTTATGTTTTCTCCTCCTAAATCAATATGCAATATTGAAGATAACAAGTTTATCGAAATATCACCGGACATATTTCCGTCAAATGCTTTTACTCTCATATCATTAAAATAAAGAGTATTTTGAGTAAAGTTTAATTTACTCAAAATATCATCAACATTGATGTTCCCGGTTTTTAAATGTGCGAGATTTATTCTTCCGTTTGTAATTTTAACGGGAATATCATTTCTATCTGTTGAAACTGTTTTGCTATCAGTAGTTTTAGGTGTAAATTTATCCAAAGATTCAATAACCGTAAGTACTTTATCTACATCAATATCTTTTGAATTAATATCTAAATTTTCAATAGAAAATGTATTTGACGGAATGAGTTTTGATTGGAATTTTATGTTTAAATCAGAATTGTTAAGCAGCATATTAACAATATCAATATTCAATTGCCTGTCAATAAAATCTATGTTAACTTTTTCAATACTGCTCAATAAATCTTCAATTTGCAAATTTTTAATGTAAAAACCGCCCTTAAATCTTGGTATAGAAGTTTTTCCAAACACATGAAGCTTCCCGCTCAAATTAAAATCAGCTTTTTTGAATCCGTTCAAAGACAATTTTAATTCTTTCGGAATATTAATTGTTAAAAGGTTTATAAAAGGTTCTGTTTTCAGATGAGTTATTGTCCCTTCAATTCCAATAATTTCATTTAGTTTTGTGGTTGTTTCACCTGTTTTTTCATCTATTGAAGAAATTCTTTCAAAAAGACCGGTTTCTTTTACTTTTAACCTATTTTCCTTAAAGGCTATTTTTGTCTGTAATGACGCAGGTTTTCCATAAATGGAATCTATATTAAAAGGTGTTACGTAGTTATCTTTGTCAGTGAAAATTTGCAAAAACAAGTTCTGTCTGTTTTTATCGCCGTCATAAGTTAATTTAAGAGGAATTATCCCTTTTGCATCAATAAACATTGCTGCATCTTTTCCGGCTAACTGTTTTATGTCTTGTGCATTTAATTTCCCGTTTGCAAGTGCATTAATCAGAGAATCCTTTTTCCATTCGTTTATGCTTGCACTAAATGTAACTTCGGAACTGTTATTTAAAATAAGTTTTGCAGGGCTAATTACAATATTTTCACTATCAATATCAATTTTTAACTCTTTATTTTTCAAATTAGATTTTGATGAAGGCAAAAATATTGATAAATCTGAGTTTGTGATGTTTCCTTTCATTTCTTTTGGGGTAAAGGTAAAATCGGTTTTTAATTTTCCGTCAGAAACAATTATTGATTTTGCTTTGTCTGATAAACCGAAATTATCAATTATCGCATTGAATGTAAGTACCGCTTTTTTAAGTTCCCCTGTTAAATTAATATCCAATGTAAGCTCACCGGAATTAACACTATATGAATTTTTTAAGTCAATCGGAGCAAACGTTTTATATATATTTTTAAGCGGTAGTTTTTCAGTTTTTATTTTTATATCTGCAATTGATTTCTCGCCGATTTCGCCTTGTATTTTAACGGGTGTATTGTCTATATCTATATTTGTATCTTTTATTTTTAATAAATTATTATCTAAAATAATATCTGAATTTGTTTTTTTAATATTTAGTCCTGTTTTTATATTTTGATATTTACCGTTTCTAATATAGATAATTCCGTCAGATTTAAGTTTTTTAAAATTAGTGTCAATTTTTGCTTTTGCGAAAATATATCCGTCTGCATTTACATTTTCCAAATTATTTTTTATGCGGAAAGTGTCCATAACGCCTTTTGCAAAATTTACAAGACTGTTAAAATATATTTTATCACTGTTTAATACAATATTTATTCTTGGCTTTTCAGAATAATCAATAAGCCCCAAAAGCTTTATATTTTGGCTATTTTCTATACTTATATAAGAATCCGAATAAACTTTTTGTCCCATGAATTTCAAATGTGCATAGCTTTTTGGTAATGTGTAGTTTGCGAGTTTCAGGGTTAAATCGTCAATATTCAAATGCCCCGTGATTTTGTATTGGTTATTATTCTTTCTTATTTTTAATTTAGAGTCGATAAATGTTTTTAAATCGTAGGTTCTGTATATCTCAACAATATTTGCGTAAGGAAGTTCCGCACGCTGAACTTTATCATCTTCTTCATCGAGTTTGTTGGGAGGCGGCAAAAATGTGTCTATATTAAGTTTTGCGATTATATTTGTATTGTCATCGCTCAATATTTCCGCAGTTGTTTTAACTTTTGCTGTTTTACCGTTAAAATATCCGAGGTTTAACTCATCACCTTTTAAAATTAAATTGTGTTCGTTCTTTGTATCAACCGCTGTAACATTATAATTTCTTAATTTAGCATTAGGTACTTTTATCCTTATTTTTGAAGCGTCAAATGCCGGTTTTACATCGGGATTTTTTTCTTGTCCAATATTTTTTGAATTTTTATCAATTATTTTATCAAAATGTTCGATAATTTTTAAATTTTTCCCGTCGTTAATTGAAAGATTAATTTTAGGATTTTCTATTTCCAAACAAGAAACTTTAATTGTATATAGAATAAGACTTGGCAGAGAAATTCTTGCTTTAAGAGAATCGGCGGTTAATATTTCTTCCCCGTCTTCATATTTTAGGGTAATATCCGTAGTTTTTATTCCGGCACTCAAAAGCGGAGTTGTTGTAATTTTTACCTCTCCAAAGTCCAAATCAAGATCGGCTTGCTCTCTGACAATTTGTTTTAATAACCCTTTATATTGATTCAAATCAATTGCATTTGGTAATACAAACAAAAAACACAAATATAAAATAATCGTAATCGCTAAAATAGTAAAACCGAAAAATTTTAAAAATCTTTTCATAATATAATATCCCTTTTCAATACAATTTTAACACAAAAAGGGATTAGTACTATTTTGATTTTGCGTTTTTTACATCTTTAAAAAATTGGTCTGTTATAATTTGAGAATACTTATTATCGGTATTAAAAGCCAAAAGGACTTTTGCATCTTCGCCTTCACCGACTGCACCTATAATTCCCGTTACTTTTTTAACTCCGTACATGTTCTGAGGTTCAGCTTCAATTTTTACATAAGGAACTGTTTGTTCCATTGTCTGCATTGATGATTTTTTAACAACTTTTACATTATCAAAATTTATAAATTGTTTTTTAATTTTTTTATTAATATTTTGTATTTTTTCATCAATATTATCTGATTCTATATCTTTCTTTGTTAAAAGAGGTTCTTTCCCTGAGTTAAAAACGATAAATTTTTGTCCGGAAGCGTTATGCTCGGCAACAACTGCTTTATAGCCCATTATATTTGCGGTTTTAGAAATTTCAAATTCTTCTTTGTTAATGTTAGAAAAATCCGCAATTTTATTTGCTTTATCCATAAGAGTTTCTTGTGATTTATTGAACCATCCGAGATTTGAAAAAGTCTTTTTTAATAAATCCATTCCGCCGATAGACATAAACCCGATTACTGCCAATGTCAGAATTGTTAATTTGATTAAATTTTTAAATAATTTCATAAAATTACCTTTATATACATTTACAAATTGTTGAAAAATTTTATTATTATTCTATGCTATTAAGTATAGCCATGAAAAATTTTGAAATCAACAATATAAATTCAATAGATGTAAATCCTGATGAAACGACTCCAATGATGCGTCAATATTTGGAAATAAAAAAGCAAAACCCTGAAATATTGCTGTTGTACAGAATGGGCGATTTTTACGAATGTTTTTTTGAAGATGCACTCGTTATTTCAAAAGATTTGGAATTGACTCTTACTCATAAAGAAGCAGGTTCAATCGGGCATGTTAATATGGCGGGTTTACCGGCAAAAGCTCTTGATAATTATGTTCAAAAACTTATAGAAAAAGGGCATAAAGTTGCTATTTGCGAGCAAATGGAAGACCCTGCAACCGCAAAAGGTCTTGTAAAAAGGGAAGTAGTCAGGACAATTACTCCCGGAACCGTTACGGAGTCAAATATTTTAAAAGCAAATGAAAATAATTTTCTCGCAGCTTTATATAAAGTAAACGATGATAATATCTATGCACTTTCTTATACGGATATTACAACAGGAGAGTTCAAGGCTTGCAAAGGGGAATTGAACATGATAATTTCCGAATTAGCAAGAATTTCTCCCTCAGAGATTATTGCTCCGCCAAAAGCACAGAAAATTCTTCCGTTTCAGATTGTTCCGGAAGAAGTTATTGATTTACCCGAAGAGATTACAAATTTTTATATTTGTTCAAAAGTGAATAAAGAGTTTTTTAATGAAACTTTATCTAAAAACGTGCTTTTGAAGCTATTTGGTGTTCAATCTCTTGAAAGCTTCTGTAAAGATACAAAGCATCAGGGGCTTGTTTGTGCGGGTGCTATTGCAAGATATATCTTTGAAACACAAAAAGATATGTCGCCGAAATACGATAAAATAGAGATTTATGAATTGTCGGATTATGTTTTGATAGATTATTCCACAAGAAAAAATCTTGAACTTAATGAAACCATGCGTGACAAAAATAAATACGGCTCGCTTTTGTGGGTTTTGGATTCGACAAAAACTAATATGGGTGCAAGGCTTTTAAAAAAATGGATTTCTCAGCCTTTAAAGTGTAAAGAACAGATTGAAAAAAGACTTGATGCGGTTGAAGAATTTGTTGCTAAACCTCGTCTGAGAGCAGAGTTAAACGATATTTTATCAAGGATTTACGATATTCAAAGAACTTCAATGCGGCTTTCAAACGGAACTGTTAATCCGAGAGATTTTCTCGCACTTAAAGAAACTTTAAGTTTGTTGCCTGAATTGGCACAGGTACTTTCTCAAACAGAAAATAATTATTTTAATTCGGAATTACTGAAAGATGAGGGTTTGCAATCATTTTGTAATATAATTGACAGAACGATTGATGAAAATGCCCCTCCGCAAATTAAAGAGGGCGGGCTGATTAAACGAGGTGTTGATGCGGAGCTTGATTATTTCAAAGACCTTTTAACAAATGGTGAGCAATGGCTTGAAAGTTTTAAAGAAAAAGAGATAAAAAGAACAAAAATTGATAATCTGAAAGTTGCTTATAATAAAGTTTTTGGATTTTATATAGAAGTAACAAAAAGTAATTTAGATCTTGTTCCCGAGAATTATATAAGACGACAGACCTTAGTCGGTGCGGAAAGATATATAACGGAAGATTTAAAGAAACATGAAGATGAAGTTCTTTCCGCTCAGTCCAAAACAATTCAAATGGAATACAAAATATTCTGTAATTTGAGAGAGTATGCAAAAGAATTTGCTGCAAAGGTTAGCGAAGTTGCGGAATTAATAGCAAAAATCGATGTATTGTTATCTTTTGCAACTGTTTCAAATGAAAATAATTACACAAGACCGCAGATAATAAACGAGCCGAGTCTTGATATTATAAACGGCCGACATCCTGTTGTTGAAAAGATTTTGCCGTTAGGAACTTATGTCGCAAATGATTTGCATTTGATGGCTAATTCAATAACTACACCGCAATTTATGATTTTGACGGGTCCTAATATGGCAGGAAAATCAACCTATATGCGTCAGAATGCGTTGATAGTTATTATGGCTCAAATCGGTTGTTTTGTGAGTGCCGATGCCGCCAAAATCGGAATTGCAGATAAGATTTTTACAAGAGTCGGAGCAGTTGATGATTTGTCCTTAGGTCAGTCAACATTTATGGTTGAAATGGTTGAAACGGCTAATATTTTGAATAACGCAACTCAGAACAGTCTTATATTGCTCGATGAAATCGGCAGAGGAACAAGTACTTACGACGGTGTTGCGATTGCTTGGAGTGTATCCGAGTACATTGCTTCAAAAATCAAAGCAAGAACCATCTTTGCAACTCATTATCATGAGTTAAACGTAATGCCGGCTTCAATTCCTCAAACTAAAAATTACAGAATTACAATTACGGAAAAAGACGGTGAAATAGAATTTTTGAGAAAAGTTGTAGAGGGTGCAGCATCAAAGAGTTACGGTATTCAGGTTGCCAAAATGGCAGGCTTGCCAAAAGAGGTTATTGAAGAATCCGAAAAATTGCTTATAAAAATGCAAAAAGATTTGAATAAAGATTTGTCTAAAAAGAAAAAATCAACTGCGGTGCCAGAAGTTCCGCAACTGAGTTTGACATTTAAAGAATAAAAATAAGGAAAAATAATTATGGATCAAATTACAATTCGTTCAGACAGAAAAACAGATTATACTTTTAACTACAAAGGTGAGGATGTCGTTCTTGCCGCAGGGAAAATTATAAGCATCCCCAACGGTTTAGAGGAGGTTGTGCTTCCTACATGTACAATGAAAATCATGCACAACCTTATCGTTATAAAAGAAGACGCAAAGTAATATAATAAATTTATATTACATATTTAATATTCAAATTTGCAAATTAAAACTTTTTCTGTTTTGGTTTAGTTTTATTTTTGAGTGCCTATATCATTCAAAAAATCAGGCAAACTTTTATTAGAAGAATTTATTTTATTTTGCAATTGATTTTTTAGTTCGTTTTTGAACTCTGTTTTAAACCCGTCTTTTGTTTTTGTTTCTGTTGCAGCAGTCGGGTTTGTTGTCGTTTGAGTTTGTTCTGTTGCGGTCGTTGAGTTTTGTGTAGTAGTTGAGTTTTGCGTCGTCGTTGTAGTTTGATTCAGTAGTTTTTCTTTCAACGTTGGCATTTTATCTAAAATCTTACTGTTTTCAATAAGTTCTTTCGTTTTTGCTTCGGCATCAGCTGAGTTCATAAGCCACATAAAAGATTTTACGGCACTTGCAGATTCAATATTACCGTCAATTTTAACCTTAAAGCTTCTTGTTCCCTCTGTTGCACCTGTTGAAAGTGTAGGGATTTTATTAATCATTTCTTTTGAAGTTGTAATATTGTAACCGGAAATTACTTTATTTACGGTTGTTCCGAATTTTGAAGTAAATGATGATGTTAACTTTTCAAGCGACAAATCACCTACTATGCCCAAAGAATTAACAACCTCTTTTGATATATTACCTAAGATATCAATATTTGCATAGTTATTGAGCAAGTTAAATTTCCCTGTTAAATATAAACTCATATTCGGTCCCGTACTTGTAACCTGAACAATTTGAGCCCAACCGTTTGAAAGTGCAATATCTCCACTCATTTTTGTAAATTTACCCGTATTTTTAGGAGTAAGATTTGACACAACGGAGCCCAAAGTCGTTTTTAAAAAGCTCTGTGACAAAAGGTTTTGTGCATAAAGAAAGTGTTCAAATTTTCCCAAAGAACCCATTTGCCCGTCCAAAATAACAAATGATGCTGTTCCTTTCAATGTTTGCATTTGTTGTTTATATTCAGAACCCGACATAGTTAAATCAGCATTAAAATTCAAATTTCCCATTATTTGGTCTTTTAGCCCAAAAAATGCCGTAACGGCACTGTTTGCCGTAAGGTTTTGTCCTTTGAGTTTTGTTTTGAGTCTTAAATATTGAAGATTATAGCTCAAATCCCCCTCTACATTTCCGTTGTAGGCTGTTGTTTTAAGATTTTTCAGATATAAAGTATTATCAGACAAATTAAAATCCGCACTTGCATTTTGAGTAACTATTGCATCGAGTTTAAAGTTTTTCAGATTTCCGTGTCCGGATTTTATCACAAGCGGAAAATCCGGTCCCGGGGCATTTGAGTTTTGCGGCATTTCAGCTATTACGGATAAAATTTTGCCCAAATCAAAATGGTTTGAATTTACCGTAAGATTATTAATAGTAAAAATTT
>JAFSWA010000052.1 GCA_017444705.1 bacterium | reverse complement strand
GTGAATCTGGCATAAACAATTTTTGGATTAAATATAAATTAGACTTTGATTATTTGAAACCTCCAAAAATTAAAAACGTAAAATCTAAATACAAAAACTTTATGATTTGGGGGCAAAAGGAATGGGGAGAGTGTTCTTGGGGAATAGAAAACCCGAATACCACCTTGCGTTTACCAAGAATCAGATATTTTAAAGCATTGGAAATTGAATTTTATAACACAAAAGAAACGGAAGATTTTAATATAAAAAGTCTTGAATTTAGTGAGGTTGAGATTTTTCAATCATGAAAATAATAATTGCTTCCGATAAAAATTTTAACTGCAAAGAATGTGAAAATTTGTATAAAAAGAATTTACATTTAATGGGAAATGAAAGTTCATTTAAGGACTTAGTAAAAAACTCTCATTTTTATTCTTTTTATGACGAAGATAAATTATCAGGTTGTATTTATGTCGTTTGTGAAAACGGGAAATTGTTTTTAAACGGTTTTTCGATAAGAAAAAATCATCGATTTAATGTTAATGCAATAAAAGAAGTCTTGACATTTTACGATTGTGATATTTACTCAAAGACAAAAAATAAACCTGCGGAATTTATTTTGCGTAGGTGCGGATTTAAACTCATAACAACTAATTCAGACGGAATTAAATATTATAAAAAGGAGAAATAAATGAAAATAAAAAACAAAAAAACAGGTTATGTATTCGATATAAGTGATACAGAAGGTAAAAGATTAATAACGGAAAATTCAGAGGAGTTTGAGCCATTGGATAAAAGATTAATGCCGAAAACTAAAAAGCCAAAAACTGTTAAAGAAAAAGTTATTGAAGAAAGTTGTTTAAAGGCATTGAGAAAAGACCAAATAATTCAGGAATTAAGGCATTTATCGGTAAAATATAATCCGAAAGCCAGAAAAGACGACCTTATTGAGCTTTTAAAAAAAACAGGAGGGGTATAAAATGACACTTACTCTTCTTGATATATATAACAATGTAACCGGACAATCGTGGTCGGTTTTTGATACAGATGTTGAATCACAGGATGAATTTGATAAAGGAGTTTTAACTTCTATACAAAAAGCACTGAATGTTTTGTGGCATTCTTATAATTTTTCATTCCGTCTGAAAAGAAAAGAAATTAAAATTTTTGAGGGTAAAAATATATATACAAAACCTGCGGGAATGATAAAAAAAGACGGGATAAAGTTATATGAAAACGAAAAAATAACAACTTTAACGGAAATAGAAGAACCGAAAGAGTTTCTTCTTATTCCTCAGAAACCGCAAGGCTTTTACGTAATTTCTGACAAGATAATTTTAGATAAAATTCCCGATAAAAATTACAAATTGGTCATTGATTATTATACGAGTAAATTGGGAATAAATAATCAGAACGAAGGAATTTATAACCTGAAAAATTATGATGACAGGCTTGATATTCCGCCTCAATTTGAAGATTTATTTTTGAGAGTATTGGCTACAAAATCAATGGTTAATGCAATAGCTTCAACTCAAAGCAGGAATTATCAGCCGTTTGTAAACGAGTTTATAGAAAATTACAGAACTCTTTTGAGGCAGTCATCAGGAGTGGAACACGATAAAACGATAGAAATATAAGAGGTGAATATGACAATAGCAAATCTAAATGTTTTTCAGTCGGGGACAGTTGCATCTCCGACTCCGGTAAATGAAAATTTTGAAACGGTTAGGGTAGCCGTAAATACGTTAGAACAGACGGTTACGAATAACAGAACTTATCTTGATAATAAATTAGCTCAGGTTAATACAAACATTGCAAATTCAAAAATATCATCAAAAACGGCAGGTGCAATATTTTGTGTAAACAGCGGTAATTTTGATGAGAACGGAAATCCTGAAATTTTAACAGTAACAAACACAACATTGTCTTTTGCAACGCCGTTTAGTGTAACTAATATTGAGGGCAATTCAGTTACGGTTAGTGAACTTGATGATATTTCGCTTTCAGGATATGACGACGGCACATATAATGTGTTTATTGATATTGAAGGGGAAATAGAAATACTAAAAAATACTGTTTACAGACAAAGTACGGAACCGGATACTGTTATAAATACAATTTGGCTTGACACATCAAAAAGTCCGTTGAGTGCAAAGCGTTATACTTCAAACGGTTGGGCAAATTTTTTAAAGGTACTTATAGGTACTTTTGTAATTAACGAAGGAGTTGTTACATCTGTTACAACTTCTCCTTATAACCAGAATGGTTATAATCTCACAACAGAGAGCATTTTCCTTATGCCTGATTACACAAAGGGTATAAACAAAACAAACGGAGTAAATTATACGGCTGAAACAACAGGTTGGCTGTATGCTTATTTTAACCACATAGGCGATATTCATTCAGCATCAATAACAATAGACGGAAAAACAATGGTTGTTTCAAGTATAAATTTCGTCAATGTATATTACGGAACGGGTAATGCTGTTGTATTCCCCGTCGCAAAAGGGAGCGTTTATAAAGGGAGTTCGCTTTCTTCGTTAATATTTTTCCCGTCAAAAACTATGTAAGAGAGGTGATAAAAATGTATGTAAAAATAAACAATGATGTTTTAACTGACTTTGCGGATTGGGAATTTCAAGATTCTCAATTTGTTGATATTGATTATAAGGAATTTGTAAAATACAGAGACAGATTTTCGATAAAGAATAATCAAATTATTGATTTGGTGCAAAGTGAAGAATATATAAATAAAAAGCGTATAGAAGAGATAAAAGACGAACTCGATAAACTCGATGAGTTATATTATCTCGCAAGCCAAACTCCTATTGAGTTTGAGGGTCATATTTATAAATTTGAGTGGACGAGTCTTTATCAAGGACTTTTGCAGAGCGGAATTTTACCTGCGAAAATCTGGGATATGACTGAACTTGAAGAAAATGCGGTTGTTATGGATGAGGAAACTTTAAGAAGTCTGCAAAACCGGCTTTTGGAATTTCAAGAATCAGCTTTTCAAACAAGAAAAGAGGCAAGAAGCCTTTTGCTTTTTGAAAAAATAAGTTTAGAAAATACAGATGAGGATTAGTTTATGGCGTTTAATATAGATAAAAATTTGCTTATGAAAATAAGAAAAGGTACAACTGGTGAATTTATAATAGAAGATTTGCCGGAAGTTTTTAATTCATATACTGCAAGGCTTGTAATAAAAAAAGATGAGTCTGCAAAGGATTACGACGCACCGGTAAATAAAACAGTTACAATAAGTAACGGAACTATTGATTTTAAACTTACAACAACGGATACAGATGCATTGAGCGTTGACGGAGGTGAGGACGTAGGTACTTATAAATGGGGAATTATGATAGAGGACGGAACGGGAGAATTAGCGATAAATCTTATTCCCGCAGAATTTGAAGAGATGCCTGAATGTATCGTATTTCCGGAAATTGCCGGAGGTAACTGATGACAAGAAAAATTGAGGTTAATTTTAGCAGGCTGCCTATTGTAAAAATCAGGGTTATCGATAAAGATGACCCTGATTTTGTAATAAAATCCAAAAAGAAGTATCCGTTTATACTTTCAAATTCAGTAAAAGTAGCGATAACAGAAAAAAAGAACAGATTAGATTTTGAGTTTGAAATTCCGAAAGGCTATATTTGGAATGGTGCAGATATTCCTAAGAGCCTTTTTGTTTTCGGTCAATCAAAGGATAACAATTATCTTTTAGCGTCAATGGTTCATGATTTTATGCTTGAACATAAACTTTATATATATAAATATATTTTAGAAAAATCAATTACTCCCTCAGAATACAGAAAACTGACATCTTTGATTTTTAGAGAGATATTAAAAGATGAAAAAACTAATGTTTTAAAGGCTAATTTTATGAGTTTTGCAGTTGATTTTTATCAAACTTTTTTCAACTCAAAGCAATGGAAAACTTTGGGGGGTGATTAATTTGACGCTCACTCCTACGCAGGAACTTGAAATGTATTCCGATATAAAAGTTATTAAGAATAATTGTTTAATATGCCGTTCACAGATAAAAGATTTGGAGAAAAGGGTTAAGTTTTTGGAAAATAAATACTGGATATTTTACGGTTTTGGTTTATTGGCAAGTATAATTTTACCGATTCTTATTCACAAATTTTTTATAATATAGGGGGGATTTAATATGAGACGAATAATAATGCATTGGTCAGCCGGAAATTATTTTCCGAGCGATTTTGAAAAGAAATTTTATCATTATCTTTTTGATAAAGAGGGGAATCTTCATTACGGGAAATATAAACCTGAGGATAATTTGAACTGTTCAGACGGAGCATATGCAAAGCATTGCGGGGGTGGAAATACCGGCTCGATAGGGGTGGCTCTTTGTGCAATGGGAGGATATACTTCGCCTGAAAATGTCGGATATGCCCCGATTACAAAAATTCAGCTTGAAAGTATGTTGGCATATTGTGCCGCACTTTGCATAAGATATAAAATAAATCCGAGATATTGCATGACCCATTATGAATTTGGCATGCTCTACCCGAAAACATCTTCTCACGGAAAAATTGATATAACATATTTGCCATGTTATCCGAATGTAAAAACCTGTGAAGTTGGTGATTTTCTGAGGCAAAAGATAAAGTGGTATATTTTAAAATTTACAAATTCGGCAAAATAATGTTATAATAAAAAATGTACTGAGGAATGAGGAAGAAAACATGACAATAATACAGTTTTTCTGGGTATTCTTTACAATATTTATAATACTTCTTTTAGCTACATCGTATTATTATAACAGAAAGAAATAACAGACAAAAAGGGCGGAGGGTCAAACGAACCTCCGCCCTTTTTTTATTTTAAGAAATATATTACAATTTTATTATGATTAATCAAAAATACATAGCATTGATAGATTGTGACAGTTTTTTTGTTTCATGTGAACAAACGCGGGATAAATCTTTGCGGGGAAAACCGGTAAGTGTTGTTTCAGGTGACAGGGGTTGTGTTATTGCACGTTCAAAAGAAGCGAAAAAACTCGGAGTTTTAATGGGGATGCCTCTTTTTCAAGCAAAAAAGCAATTTCCCTCAGGGATATATATTAATGCTGACCATTACCTATATACTGTTACCTCAAAACAAGTTATGTCGATTTTAAAAAATGTCAGTCCTTTTGTACAAGTTTATTCTATTGATGAAGCATTTGTTGATATGACAGGACTTGTAAAATCCTACAAAATGAATTATTTTGAACTCGCAAATTACATAAGAGAAAAAATTTGGGATGAGGTTGAAATCCCCGTAAGCATAGGAATAAGCCGCTCAAAAACTCTTGCAAAACTCGCAAGTGATTACTCAAAAAATACTAAAACTCATATAAAACTTGTCGGGAAACAGCATATTGATAATATTTTAAAAATTTCAAATGTGGAAGATGTCTGGGGCTTCGGCAGACGATTGAGCAAAAAACTGAATAGCTACTGTATAAAAACGGCTTATGACTTCGTGCAAAAAGATGATGAATGGATAAAACAACGATTTGGAAAAAACGGTATTTTTACAAAATACGAGCTTTTAGGGAAAGTATTATCACCTGTTACCAATGAGAGAACTTTGCCTAAATCAATAAGTGACTCAAAGTCTTTTAGTGAATTCAGTTCTGATTTAAAATATTTAAAAAATGAGCTTCAAATTCATATTCACGAAACATGTTCAAGATTGCGTAAGATAAATTCAAAATGTTCGACTATCGGACTTTTGCTGAAAACAAAGGATTTTCAAACCTATTATGTAAAATCAAAACTTGAATATCCGACTAATTTTGAATTTGATGTTTCAAAAGTAGCCTTTAAAGAACTTGAAAATCTTTATCAGCCTGATATTTTATACAGAAGTATAGGTATTGTGCTTGAAGATTTTATTTTGTTGGAGAATGAACAGATAAATTTATTTGAGAAAAATCCGGATAAAATTCCGCATGAAAAGTTGGGTAAAGCTCTTGATAAGTTAGAAAAAAAATACGGGAAAAATGTGGTAAGAACCGGTTTTACGACAAAAGATATACCGTTTAAACAAGGTTTTTTAACGTCCCCTAAGGATATTGACTAAAACCTCCTGCGTCTGAATCTGCGTCTGCGATGATGTCTGAATAAAAACGGAAAAGCTCCGATAATAATAAGTGCAATTACCGTATGAAGATTATTTCGTCTTATAAATTTTTCAGTCGGGTCTGTTTGAGGATAATAGACTTGTCGGGTACCGTTTAAGAGATATGAAATATCGCCCATTATCTCATTTCCAAACTCCGAAGTGTGAAGTCTTGCATTGTTTTTATCTGCGACTAATTCCGCAAGAAACATTGTTGTATTGTATAAATCACGTCCGGCACGATTTGTGTTTAACACCTCATTTCGATAGTTATTAAGTCTGCTAAATAAAAATTCAAACTTCATTCCTCTGACGGTTGAACCCGTAATAACTTTTTTCAGCCCTTTTCCAACTCTTATATCCATTTTGTACGGAGTTTTTGTTACGGTAATTATAACCCATTTATCACGTTTTTTACCTCCAAGCAGATAATCTGTTTTTATCTGTTTTTCAACAGTTGAAAAGTTTTCATTTCTTTTGAGTGAATCAAGAGTAACTACAACAATATCGCAGCCCGTTTCTTTATGCAAATTTTTCAATACGTCGCTAAGCTGCTCGTAAAGTCTTTCCTCTATTAAATTTGCATCGTCGGAGACAAAACTTCTGCTTAAATCAATGTCGGCACAAAATCCGTTGAGTATTGTAATAAATATTCCAAATATAATTATTAAAATTTTAAAAACAGTTTTTTTCATAATTAATATAACAAATTGGGATTTTTCTTTTTGTATTCGATTTCATATAGTTTTGCATGTTGAACGAATTTGTATTGTGCGTGAAGAACGGCAAAAATAAAACCTGTCATTCCGTCTAAAAAACCCTTTTTTAAAATGTAAATTTTGAAAAATTCATAAATGGGACGAACAAATAATTTAAAAACAGAGAATTTTGTATTTTTATTTTTAAATCTGATTTGTTCCAAAGTTGTATAGCGGTTGATTTTTTCAAGATAAGATTCAATTGAATCGACGTGATAATGTTGCAGTGCAAGTTCTTTTCGTGAGGGAGAAACCTTAAAATCTTTGCCGTTAAGAGTTTTTACTCCGCCATGAACGTGAGCTTCATATTCCGCACAACCTTTTTTCCAAAAACGTTTTACACTATGTCTGTACATACAATGAAGAGGCTTTCCCCAAACGTAATCCTGAATGGGAAAAGATAGTGTCGTAAAACCGTCTTTATTTTCACTAAATGTTTTAAGATAATTTGCTAATTCGGGAGTAACAATTTCATCAGAATCCACAACCAATAACCAGTCACCTGATATTTGAGAATGAGCCCAATTTCTTGCAACTTCCGCACAGTCTGCCTTTTCGTGGTAAATAATTTTACAGCCGAATTCTTTTGCTATTTTTACTGTATCATCCGTAGAATACATATCGCAAACAATTATTTCATCAGCAAATTTAAGAGCCGCTAAACATTCCCTTAAAACTCTCTGTGCATTATATGTATTAATAACAACCGAAATACTTGCCATACGTTTATATTAGCATAGTACACTTTTTATATCAAATAATTAATCAGTTATAATAATATCAATTTTTTTGTCGTGACTTTCTCTTGGCAATTTTTCAATAATTAATTCTGAAAATATAGGAGTAAGCGTTTTCGGCAGGACAGAGAAATTATTTAAGAACCTGTCATAATAACCTTTTCCGTAGCCTAATCTGTAATGGTTTTTGTCAACGGATAAGGCAGGAACAATAATT
>JAFSWA010000004.1 GCA_017444705.1 bacterium | reverse complement strand
TTCCAAGAAAAATAAAAGTTAAAAATATAAGAATAAACCACCATGATTTCATTCTAAGCTTCAAATTACTGAAATCAGTATTCTTTTTAATTTTATCGAGAATTAAAACAAAAATATGTGAACACAAAAATAAAAACAAAATTGCACAAATTGAATTTTTTATAATAACGGGTGTGGTACTAAACATAAACTCTTTCTCTTCCTTTTGTCAATTTGAATATATCATTTTATTTTTTATATTGTCAAATTTGTTTTACTTTTTAATACTTATGAAGTAGCGGTTTTTATATTAAAATGAAAATATGGCAAAATTTGTAAAATTTGAAACAAAAACAGGCTTTAAAAATATGCAAAAGGATTCGGTTCTTTTTGAACAAGCCGTAAGTGAGAATATGAAAGAACCGATTCTACGATTTTACGGTTGGTCTCCCGCTTGTGTATCACTTGGCAGAAATCAAAAAGAGAATACAATTAATATCCGATATTGCAAAAATAATAATATAGATGTGGTAAGGCGAATTACCGGCGGTCGCTCTCTTCTTCATCAGGATGAATTGACTTATTCTTTCATTTGCTCAACCGAATTTTTGGAAAATGAAAATATTAAAAAATCATATGAAATAATATCCGGTGCATTAATTGAAGGGTTTAAGACTCTCGGAATAGAAACTAATTTTGGGAACAACAAACCTGATACAAAATACAATTATTGTATGCTCCTGTCAACAGGTGCAGATTTGAATTACAAAGGTAGAAAAATCGCAGGTTCCGCACAATATCGGGCAAAAAACTATATTTTGCAGCATGGTTCAATTTTATATACGTTAAATAAAAAACATATTAAAAATATTTTTAACGAAGATATAGGCGAAAAACTAATAACCTTATCCGAACTTTTAACAAATATAAATAATGAAGAAATTATTTTTGCATTAAAAAACGGGTTTGAAAAACAATTTAATGTAAAATTTATGTAAATTTTTAAAAATATATGCAATTTTTTAAATTTTCGTTTTTTTATAAGTATATAGGTTATGGAGATTGCTATGCAAGTAGGAAAGATTAATAACAATATAAAAATTAATTTTAAGCAAAATCAGGGACAAAATCAAACAAGCAATAATCAAACACAGCCTGAATTAAATGAATATCAGCACATTTCAACATTGCCGTCACAATACGTAAATGTAAATGTTCCGATAGGCTACAAAAAAATAAATGAATTTACCTTGCCTGGGACAGCTATAAAAGTACAAATGTATAAGCTTGCAAACGGGCAAACAGTTGTTTTGGCACCGAAAAAAGGGAAAAGTCAGATTGCGACCTATGTTAAATGCGGAGGAATGAATGAAACTGACAATATCAGCGGAATAAGTCATTATATTGAACATAACCTTTTTAACGGTTCAAAAAATATTCAACCTAAGGAATTTTTTGACAAGGTTAATCAGTTAGGAGCTTACACGAATGCTTATACAAGTACCTCTAATACTTGTTATTACATAGCTTCTCATCTTTTTGACAGCGATGATTTAACAAAAATTATTAACTTGCATTCTGACATGGTTCAGTATCCGAGGTTTGAACAATCTCAACTCGTCAAAGAAAAAGGGGTAGTAAATTCCGAAATTACAATGTATGATGATCAAAATTCGACTATATTACATGGGAAAGCCCTAAAACAACTGTTTCAAATTAATACGGACGAAAACGATATTGTCTGCGGTACTGTTAAAAACATAAACAATCTTTCAAGAGAGGATGTAGTAAATTATTATAATAAAAACTACACTCCGGATAAAATGATTACGGTTCTGACAGGAGAGTTTAATCCTGATGAAGCAATAAAACTGCTCTCTCAAAAATTCACCAAACCCGCAGTCGCACAACAGGCACAGTATAATGTCGAATTAAAACCGATAGAAAAATCAAAAAGAACAGATTATAATTCTTCAAAAATTAATACTGATGAATTTGTTTTGATGTTCAAAGGACCGCAAAATAATGATATGAAAAGTGCAGTTTGCATGAATTTATTGTCTTTAATTTTATGCAACGGAAAACATTCAAAATTAGGAAAAAATTTAGAAAAATATAATATAATACCTGTTTTCAACACGGACAGAACTGGTTCTGAACAAGGCAGACCCCTTACAATAAGTCTTTCCGGTGCTTGCAAAGGAGAGTACACCGAAGACGCATTAAAAACCATATATTCGACTATTTACAACACAAAATTTGAAGATTTAAGTGAAGACTTGGAAATCGCAAAGAAAAGTTTTCTGAAAGAAGTTATGAACGAATTTGAAATAAATACAAGAATAAACAGTTATCTCGGTTTAATGCTTCAAAATTATACAATTGATGATATAGTAAACAATATAGAAACAATAAAATCCATAACTCAGGATGATATAAAAAATGCAATAAACAATTTTATGGATTTAAACAGGGCATCAATAGTGGTTGCACACCCTGAGAAAAAATCGGGTTCGCCGTCTTTTAAAGGACGATTAGTCAAAGAAGGACTTAATCTTAATGAATTTACGCAAACAAAATTGAGTAATAATATAAACGTTTATATGAAAAATGACAATAATGAATTAAAGACAATGTTTTTTAATTTAAAATGTCCTGTTTCTGCCAATATTAATCCTATGCTTTCCTCTGTAATGTCAAAATTGCTTTCTAACGGACAATACGGACAAACCGATAGTGATTTTTCAAAAGATATGGCAAAACACGGAATTGATTATACGGCTTTTTCATTTCATGACGGCATATATATAAAAGCGGATGCTCTAAATTCCGATATAAATTATGCACTGCAAAAGATTGTAAATCTTTTACTTTACCCCAAATTTACACCGCAGGATTTTGAAAAAGCCAAAAAACAAGTTGAACAAGAAATTATGGAGACGCAGAAAGACCCAAATGATTATGTTACACAAATAATGTTCCCTCAGTTCAAAACCGCTCCGACAAAAGAAGATAAGCTAAAAGCCCTGTCAGAACTGAATTTGGGGGATATTATCGGTTTTATGCAATACATTGGCAAAAATGCACATGCAAGGTTTATGTGGAATAAAAACGAAATTCCTTATGAATTAAACAGAATAGGCAATTTACAACCCGTTACAACAAAGAAAATGAGAACATACACACCTCTTGAAAGTGATGTAATTAAAACACAAGTTGATGATAAAGGACAGGCGAAAATTACACAGGTGTTCAAATATGAACGTTCATACAATCCAAAAGAAGACCTTGCTATTGATGTAATGAACTCAATTCTCGGCAACGGGCAATCTTCAAGGTTATTTAATGATTTAAGGGAAGCTCAAAAGCTTGCATACAGAGTTAATTCACGAGTAACCTGTACCGGAAATACCGGCATGATTAGTATGAATATAGGAACAACTACCAATACCGATAAAGATCCTTCTGCATCAAGTGCAAATATAACAAAATCACTTGAAGGCTTTAAAAAACACATTGAAAAAATGAAAAATGAACCTGTTAAACAAGAAGAACTTGAAGCCGCAAAATTGGAAATTAAATCAAGGGTTTTAAGTACTCTTGAATTTAATGCGGGTAAAATGTTTGCCTTAATTAACGGACTTGAAGAATATAACAATCCTGATATATCAAATTATATTTTAAAAACCGTTGATGAATTGACTCCCGAAGACATACAAAAAGCTGCACAAAAAGTATTTGCCGGACATTCATTGATATCTGTTGTCGCCAATGAAAAAGCTTTAAAAGAAATTAACTTGGGTCAGTAAAAGGTATATTTTTAAGCTGACATGAAACTTTAAATGCGGTATAATCTTTTACCAAATCCGCCTCATATTCGCCAAGCATAAGTGTCTTACTTATATTTATTGCAGCTTTATATGTATCAATTGTTTTTTGAGCATATTGAGTTTCTTCATCTTTATACAAAGAAATCAATTCTTCATAATATTTTGAGAAAGAATCTAAAATAAGCATTTGCATAAATTTCAAATCATTTTGTACGGCGAGGGCAAGTGCTTTTTCAAGATACATTTTTACTGCTTCGTAATCACGTTTTTGCATGTATATTTCAGCTATCTGACGTTTCAAAGCAATTATAAATATATAATTTCCGACTTTTGGTCCTTTTGCTACATCAAGAGCTTTCAGTGCAATATCAAGAGAGAAATCAACTCCTCTTGATATAACGGAAATATTAGATATTAAAAGCCAACACAACAACGCACCTGTCGCAATTTTTTCTTTTGAAAAATATACAATTTCTTCGTTATATATTTCCAAAGCTTTTTTTGTATTCTTTGATTTAAACTGAAAAACAAAACCTAAAAGTAATTTGATAAGATTTTTTGCAAAGTTATTATTTATATTATCAGCAAATGTGGTTACCTGAAACATTTCTTCTGCAATATTTTGATAATCCGCAGAGATTATTTTATTAATTATATTTACAAGGTTCCATTTTAATATAAATTCTTCGGAAATATCATCTGTTAAATATTTTGATTTTATTTTAAGCAGAATATCGGAAGATGTTTTTACTTCACCTTTCATAGTGTGAGAAAGAGCCTTTGTTATAAGAACTTTTCTCATACAATCAATATCCTCGATTTTATTTGCAATCAACGCATTATCAAGATTAGTTAATGTATCAAAAGCTTTTATATCCCCTTTCATTGCATACGCTGTTGCCAAATTCAGACAAGTATCAAACCATGCGTCAAAAATATTTTCATCCGAAACAACATCCGAAATATTGGATTTAGCCAAGGCGGTTTCCATTACTTCAAGCAATTCGGTTTTTGAGATATTTACAATTTCCTCAAAATTTCCGAGATACAATAAAGCATGAAGTTTTTTTGAAGTAATCAGAGCTTTTTCAACTTCGTATTGTCCGGCAGGCAATGCCGCAAGAGCCACATCACAAGTTTCTATTACGCCGAAATAATCCTCTGACTGACTGCATGCCTGAGCCAAAAATGCCGAAAGCTCAATTATTTTTACGGGATTATAGTTTGTTTCCTCTTTATAATAGGCTATCGCAGCCGAAAGATAGTTCATAGTTTCTTTCGGACTTATCTTATATAAAATTTTCCCTAATTTTTCAAATGCACTTATTCTTTTCTGAGCATTCATAGCATCCGGAACTTCATCCGCAATTTTTAACTGTTGTTTCAAAGAAATTACATATAAATTTGTATCGCCTAAATAACTTGCAAGCTCCGCATTTTTTTCCCAATGTACATATTCTTCTTTTTTATTGTTCGCATTTCTCAGCAACAGAGGCTTTAAAGAATTATTTGATAAT
>JAFSWA010000051.1 GCA_017444705.1 bacterium | reverse complement strand
TTTACAACAAGTGACAATTGAATATATTATTATCGGGACGCTCTGCCGAAGAAAAAACAATTGATTATTGTTTTTTCGAGAGGAAGCAGCTTGGTCCAAGCTGACTTGCAAGAGTTGTCATGAATTATCGGGACGTGGCGCAGCTTGGTAGCGCACTACCTTGGGGTGGTAGGGGTCGCAGGTTCAAATCCTGTCGTTCCGAAATCTTTATAAATAAAGGGTTTAAGATTGATTTCTTAACCCTTTATTTTTACTTTATTTTTTGGTTTTGGTGTAATTTTGTGTAATTAGCTTGTTAGTCATGTTGTCAAAACACGACACTGCAAACAAATATTTTTGTCATGTCACACTTCTAACCAAATTTTTCCAACAAAAAAGCTTTAAAAAATGTAAATTTTTTTTATTATTTAATATATTTTTTTAATATTTTTGCTAAAATAAAAATGCAAAATAAATTAAATAATGTTTATGTATCAATTGTTAATGTATGTTTATTAGAAAAGGGAATTTAAAATGGAAATAGGAAGTTCCAAACCATCGTTTAAAGGAATAAAGTGGGGTCACATATACCCTATTCACACAATATATTTATCGGATAGGTCTTATTTTGAAAGACTTGCTTCCGGAGTTGATGTTTTTATAAAAAGTGCAGTAAAAAATTTTCCGTACAGAAAATCACAAGTTCCGATTTCTTCAATTAAAGTAACCGCAAGACCGCAGAATCTCGGTTTTTGGGAAAAATTGCTTAATAAAAAAACGGTAACGGAATATTTCCCGACGGGAAACTGGTGTGAGATTATAGGATATAAAGAGCCTTTTGAAACAGTTTTTAACAGAGTTATTTCGCAAGTGAAAAAGTAAAGTATCAATATATTAACTTTTGTAAAATATGTTTTGAAAATATGGCAAATTTTCCCTAAAAATGGTTTTATTATATATAGAAAAAGGAAGTTATTATTGTGTCTATCTTAGATTTAATTAATGCAACAGCAAACGCTCAATATTTGTACCAACTGTACCAAATGAAAGGGATTTTTCCAAATCGACAAGTTACGGGAACAACCCCAAAAGGCTCTGCTACTCCGTCTTTCGGATTAAAAATGAGACAGCCTTTGGGAAGTGATAAATTTGAACATTCTTCAAACGGGTAGCAACAAGGTGAAAAAATGGTCAGTTATAACGGTAAGAAAATGACTCTTGGACAGGCAAGGCAAGAATCTTTCAGAGAAGTTGATACCCACGAACAGGCACATTTGAATGCAGCAGGACAATATGCCGCAAGCGGTAAAGTTATTGACTATGACGCAAACGGTATTGCTGTCAGCGGACATGTTAATATAAAAATGCCTCATCTTGATAAAACTAATCCCGAAGAAACAATAAAACACGCAAGAACAGTTATGGTTGCGGCAAAAGCTCCCGAATCTTTCAGTGAATTGTCTTCCGCCGATTTGAATGTTTATGCTCAGGCAAGTGCGACCTTGGCACAGGCTGAAGCTTTCAAAGCACAGATGGGAAACAATCCGTTTGCAAAAAAATCAACAAATCCATTTGCATAAATACTGTTTAATTAATTTCGTTTATTGTTTCGTGGTCAATGGGAATTCTGAAGCCAAAGGTTGAACCCTCACCGATTTTTGAGATTACGAAAACTTTTCCGTTATGGTGAACTTCAATAGCAGTCTTGACTAAATTCAAACCGATACCCGTTCCTTTTACGGTGTGTGCTTCATTTTCTACTCTGTAAAATCTGTCAAAAATCTTTTCCAAATCTTTTTGTTCAATTCCGATACCTTGGTCTTTAACTGTTACTTCAACAGATTTTCCGTCTGCTGTTAAATAAGTATCTACATCTATTTTTGTATTCTCGGGCGAATATTTTATTGCGTTAGACAAAAGATTTTTCATTACTCTGTCTATACTGTCAAGGTTCATCATAACAAGAGGAAGTTCCGATTTCGGTTCAAACTTAATTGAGATATTTTTTTCTGCCGCCAAAACTTCCAATCCCAAAACCGCCTGTTTTATAACACTTATAATATCAAATTTGCCCATTTCTAAATTTGCATCGGGAGATTCAACCCTCGATAAATCCAAAATATCATTAACCATTTTATGTAAACGGGCAATTTCAGTATTTAGTGTTCCTAAAAATTCAATTTTTGTTTCTTCATCAAACTCAGAATAATGACAACTCAGAGTATCCGCATAAGTTCTTAAAACCGTAACAGGCGTACGAAGCTCATGACTTACGTTTGAAATAAACTGGCTCTTTAATTTGTCCGTTTCAGCCTCTTTTGTAATATTTATAAGGACAATTAAATATCCTATATATTCATCATTTGATGAAAACATAGGCGAAATAATACTCTTCAATACCATTTTTGAAACGGAAACATTAAATTCAATAGGCTTGTTTTCAATAATATCAAGCGGAGTGTCCTTAAATTGTTCAATTTTTTCTTTAAAGCAAAATTCTCCTTTTGAATCTTTATAATCCTGAATTTTTGTATTCAAAATATCTGTTTCTTTTATTCCGAGCATTTTTCGGGCAGCCTTGTTTATCAGAGTAATGTTATCGTTACCGTCACAAACAATAACACCGTTAACAATACTCATAAGCACCGCTTCAAGCTTGTTTCTCTCAATAGTCAACTGGTCAATGTTTTGTTCTTCATAACGGTGAAGCCTTTCTGACATACTGTTAAACGCATCAATAAGGGATTTTACATTTCCGCTGACCCCTTGTGAATTAAGTTGATATCCGAATTTTCCGCCTGAAATCTGTCTTACCCCGTGATGAAGGATGTTAAGCTCTCTTGTAACCAATACTCCGTTTATAATCATTGTAATTGCAAATATTAACCACGTTACGAGAAAAACCGCAACTATAGAATCTTTTACTGTATCTTCTATTGCATTTGCGGTTTCTGTAATTTCTTCGTTATCATTAATCATTGCTTTTGCATAACTTACCAAATATAGCTCCATATTTTCTTGAATTTTCAAAATTTCAACATCTTCAATTCGCTTTTGAGTAAGAGTTTTAGCTATAATTTCTCCAAAATCGGTAAAGCCGGTTTCAAGTTTATTCTGAATATTCATTACTGAAAAAAATGCAATTGCAAAAATCAGAATTGTGCTTATTGCAAGTCCGATAACTACAAGCTTATTTTGATTTGAAAAATTAATACCTCTCATACAAAACTATTATACATAATTTTTAGAAGTATGTAAAGTTTTGTAAAGAAATGGATATCAACACTATTTTAGTTTCTCCGCAAGAGCCAAAATCGCCAATTTATAGCCATAATCACCCATTCCGGCAATTTGACCGAGACAGACACCTGCCGTATAAGTTGTTTGCCGAAAATCTTCTCTTGAATAGACATTTGAAAGATGGACTTCAATTGTCGGAATCTGCACCGCCAAAAGGGCATCTCTTATTGCAACGCTTGTGTGGGTATATGCTGCGGGATTCAGGATTAACCCGTCAAAAGTCCCTTTTGCGGATTGTATTTTATCGACAATTTCCCCTTCAATATTAGATTGAAAAAATTCAACTTCTATTCCTTTTTCAAATGCAAATTGTTTTATTTCATCGTTAATTTGAGCCAAAGTTTTTGAACCGTATTTTTCCGGCTCTCTTGTTCCGAGCATATTAAGATTCGGACCGTTAACAACTAATATTCGCATATATTAAACTCCTTGTATAATCTCTTATTTCTTTATCCAATTCAAAAATTTCGCTAATTTTGTTAACAGATGATGATGAAAAATATTTTGAAACTGCTTTTTCTGTTATTTTATAGATTTCACCAAGTTTTATTTTTCCGTCCAAAAATGCAAAGACTGCTTCTTCATTAGCCGCATTCATAATAACAGGTGCAGAACCGCCGTTTTTACCGCATTCTATGGCAAGTTTTAATGTCGGGAACTTATTATAATCAACCTCTTGAAAATCAAGTTGTTTTATTTTTACAAAATCAAAACTTTCACTTTTTATACCTTCAACTCTTTCAGGATAAGTAATTGCATATTGAATCGGGATATGCATACTTGGCAGACCCAACTGTGCAATAACACTGCCGTCAAGGTATTCTATTGCACTATGTACAACACTTTGAGGGTGAACAATAACATCAATTTTTTCATAAGGCATATTAAAAAGATGATGTGCTTCAATAACCTCTAATCCTTTATTCATAAGGGTTGCGGAATCAACCGTAATTTTTTTACCCATAGACCATCTTGGATGAGCAAGTGCCTGTTCAATCGTTGCATTATTCATTTCTTCTTTGGTTTTGTATAAAAAAGGTCCGCCTGATGCGGTAATAATAAGCTTATTAACAAAGTCCAAATCTTTTATACATTGATGAATTGCAGAATGTTCCGAATCAACCGGTAAAATTTTTACATTGTGCTCTTTTGCGGTTTTCATAACAATATCGCCTGCCATAATGAGTGTTTCTTTATTGGCAAGTGCTATGTTTATACCATTTTCAATTGCTATAAGCGTAGGTTTTAACCCTATTTTTCCCGATACGGCAACAAGAATAATATCATTTGTTTTATCCGAACATATATCGGTCAGACCATCATCTCCGAAAACAAAATCAATGTCGACAAACTCTCTTTTTAAAAATTCCGCATCCCTTTCATCTTTAACGCAGACCTTTTGAGGATGATGATTTTCAATTTGTTTTTTTATTAAATTTGTATTTGAGCCGCAAGAAAGCCCAATAATATTAAATTTATCATTAAGTTTTGATATAACTTCAAGTGCCTGAGTTCCTATTGAACCGGTCGAACCTAAAATTGTAATATTTTTTCTCATAATTTAAGTATAATTCAAAAATTATCCCGTTTCAAATAATTAAAATAAGGTAAAAATATTTGTAATCATATTTTTAACCTAAATTTCTTCTACCCCTGTTTCAATAGTTTTGAGGTTTTCTATTAATAAAATATTTTCATCGAAAGTACTATCAATTTTTGAATTCGCAGTAAACATTGTCGGACCCGAACCTGACATCATGGCACCCGTTTGATTTTTAATCTTTTGCAATATCGGATAATCCTCAATTACCGCCATTTCAAGATGATTTATCAGTAAATTTTTATCAAAACCGCCATTATTTATCAACTCTTTTAGCTTATCCGTTTTTACAGGTTCAGGTTTTTTTATCAATTTATCGAATTTTGTATATGCTTCTTTTGCACTAATACCAAAATTCTGCGGTTTAATTAAAGTAACATCAAGGCTTACAGGTTTTAAAGGGGTAATGATTTCTCCTCTGTTTTCACAAAGACTGCATCCGCCTTTTAAACAGAAATTCAAATCAGAGCCTAATTTTGCACACAATTCATTCAATTCTTTTTCATTTAAAGGTTTATTAAAAATTTTATTCAGTGCATAAAATGTTCCCGCCGCATTTGTACTTCCTCCTGCAAGACCCGCTTCAACGGGAATATTTTTTTCTATAAAAACTTTGAACTTTTTATTTTTTATATTTGTTTTTTCACAGAATAATTCTATCGATTTATAGACCAAATTCTTTTCGTTATAAGGAATTTGTGTACTATTTCCCGCAAGGGTTATTTCTGTATTTGAGCAATTTGAAATATCAAAAGTTAAAAAATCATATAGATTAATTGCGGTCATAATACTTTTTATTGAATGAAAACCGCCGTCTAAAAGCCCTGTCATTTCCAAAGTCAGATTTATTTTTGCGGGAGTTTTAACCTTTATCAGAGCCATTTTTTCAATTCCTCACTTAAATTTGCCATCTGCTGAACTGAGAGATTTTCACCTCTTATATTTTCATTAAACCCAAGGTTTTTCAACGCTTTTTCAACCGCAAGCTTATCAAAACCAAAGTTACATAAGGAATTTTTAAGATTCTTTCTTCTTGTACCAAAACACGCTTTGACTACTTTTCTCATAAATGAATAATCATCTGTTTCGACTCTCGGTTTATCATTAATTTTGAATTTTACAATGGCAGAATCAACTTTTGGACGTGGGAAAAAGCATTTTGACGGTACAAATTCTACAATTTCAACATCGGCATTGAACTGAGCCAAAATTGACAAAAGTCCATATTGTTTTGACGGGGAATTTTCATTTGCAACAAGTCTTTGAGCCACTTCATACTGAACCATTAAATAAATTTCATTTATTGATTTTCGATTTTTATTATCAATATCATCAATTTCACCTAATAAATGTGCCAAAATAGGGCTTGTTATATAATACGGGATATTAGCTACCACCTTTAAATTATACCCAAACTTAGAAATATCCGTTTTTAAAATATCCTGATTCAAAATTTCAAGATTTTCGCAGGGAATTTTTTTTAAAATATCAATAACATCAGAATCAAGCTCAATCGCAATAACTTTTTTTGCACACTGAACAAGCTGCTCCGTCACAAAACCAAGCCCCGGACCTATTTCAACAACAGTTTCATCCGACCCTACCTCGGAATGTTCCATAATTGCAGATACAATATTTTCATCAATAAGAAAATTTTGTCCTAATCTTTTTTTTGCTCTGAATTTTTTTGCCCGAGTAATGTAATCCATGATAAAATCAATAATAATACAAAAAGTTAGAAAAAAAAACTAATTTGTGGTATTTTAGAATATATGTTAAACCAAATAAAAAAAGAGCATCAAAAGACACTAACAAAAAGAGATATTTTAAGAAGTTTTTATAGTTTTGCCCCGAATATTCAAATGAAAATCGGCATGGAATTGGAGCGTTTACCGATAGACAGGGATAAACTTGCCGTAAAATATTACGGTAAGAACGGAATTAAAGAGCTTTTAGAAGAAATTTCATCGGTTTGCGGTTGGGGAAAACTGTATAATAATCAGGTTTTAGTCGGATTAAAAAAAGGAGAAACGACAATTACGCTTGAACCCGGCTGCCAGTTTGAGATTAGTTTAGAGCCTCAAAAATCAGTAGTTGAACTGAAAAACAGAATTGAGAAAATCGACGAAGAGATTCAACCCGTATTGAATCATTTCAAAATAAAGCTTTTGGAATACGGAATAAGCCCATATTCAACCTCAAAAGAAATAGAGGTTTTTCCCAAAAAACGTTATCAATATATGGCAAAATATCTTCCCGGAGTTTTAGCTTCTTCAATGATGAGAGAAACTGCGGGAATTCAGGTAGCAATTGATTTTAAAAACGAAGAAGATGCAATAAAAAAGCTTCGCATATTTACAAAAATTTCGCCCGTAATGACGGCTATGTTTGCGAATTCCCCAATTAAGGGCGGGAAAAATACCGGATTTAAAACAAACAGAGCTTTGGCTTGGCTCAAAACGGACAATGCCCGTTGCGGATTAATCAGTAAAAAGCTGTTTGACAAAAATTACGAATTTCGTTTTGAGGACTATCTTGACAGGGTTCTTGATATTCCGATGCTCTATATTTCAAGACCAAAAATACTTTCCAACGGTCACGGAATAACCTGTCCGATTAATAACGATATCATTATTAACGGCAAAATTACGTTCAGAGAATTTTTACAACATGGCTATGATGGATTTTTACCGATTATGAACGATTATGAAACGCAGCAATCACTGTTTTTTCCGGAAGTACGACTCAAAAATTACCTTGAAATAAGAAATCACGACTGCCAAAAAGGTGATTTAAAATATTCAATTCCCGCAATATATAAGGGTTTAGCTTACAATGAGCAGATTTTAAATTCTTTGATTGAACTGTTTGATGAATTTTCATACGAGGATGTTTTA
>JAFSWA010000050.1 GCA_017444705.1 bacterium | reverse complement strand
GTGCCACTTGAAAATTTTTCAAAATTGTTATACTGAAAGTGTATAAATTGCAGAAATGATAGATTATAAAAAAAAATAATTTAAACAAAGATAAACAGGGTTTTACTTTGGCTGAAACCCTAATTACTTTGAGCATTCTCGGCATTGTTGCGGCTCATCGCACAGCAATGACATGAAAACAAAATCTCTCCTTTGGAGAGAAAAGAATTATGTGAAGATTTTGTCAATTTATGATATTCTTGTTGTAGAATAATTATGTAAGATTTATTGTTAATTAACAAAGGATAGCGTTATGGTAAAAAAATCGGAAGAGAAAGCGAAAAAGATTACTAAAAAGACTGCCGGTCGTTCTAAAAAAAGTGTAGCTGTAGGTCAGGTTTCATCTGACAAAAAAATTAACATTAAAGACATCACCTCACCTCTAACCCCTCTCTTTAATGAGGAGAAAGGTAAAGCCAAAAGTAAGTCAGGCAGACCTGCCAAACAAAAGAAAATTAAAGTTCTTTTTGCGTCGGCAGAAGTTGCACCGTTTTCAAAGGTCGGCGGATTAGCTGATGTTGTCGGTTCATTGCCGAAAGAACTCGTTAAAATCGGAGTTGAATGCGAAATTTTCACCCCATACTACGGGCAAATTGACAGAGAAAAATACAACATAAAATTCATTGAAGATTCCGAATTAACAATAACCTTTGGAAGTGCTGTGTGCAAATTCACTCTGTCTGAAACAACTATTCCGAATACCGATATAAAGGTTTATTTTATTGATAATTACAAGTATTTCAGTTGGTTTTATGACGTTTATCCCAAATGGCTCGATTGGCGATTTGAACACGAAAAATATGTTGCCTTTTCAATGGCGGTTTTGGAATATGCAAAACGCTACGGATTTAAGCCCGACATAATTCACACAAATGACTGGCACACAGCAATTATGAATGCTCTTTTAATCAGCAATTACAATATGGATCCGTTCTATTGGGGAGTAAAAACCGTATTTTCAATTCATAATCTTGCTTATCAGGGAAATTATTACCCCGATATTCTTGATTTTGCAAATGTTCAACGACATAAAATCTATAAT
Organism: bacterium; assembly: GCA_017444705.1. Taxonomy (GTDB): domain Bacteria; phylum Cyanobacteriota; class Vampirovibrionia; order Gastranaerophilales; family Gastranaerophilaceae; genus RGIG3525. Next base: position 2,532 of record JAFSWA010000050.1, on the reverse strand, counting down.
GAATGGGGTATTGAGCATTACGGAATGGTCAACTGGATGAAAGGTGCAATAAATTATGCCGATAAAATTATAGTTGTTTCACCAAAATATGCTCAGGAAATTATGACAGGTGAATACGGAGAGGGAATGGATTATACCCTGAGAGGCAAATGGGATAAGGTTGTCGGTATTTTGAACGGCGTTGATTACGATTATAACAATCCGAAAACCGACAAAAGAATTGTTAAAAATTACACGGTAAAAACTCTTGATAAGAAAGAAGAATGTAAAAAAGATATTCTGTCAAAAGTCGGACTTCAATATAATCAAAACAGACCGCTTATCGGGTTAATTTCAAGATTAGTGCCGCAAAAAGGTATAGATTTAATAAGAGATATGCAATATGAATTAATGAAATTGGATGCGGATTTTATTTTCTTAGGTTCGGGAGATAAAGCTTATGAAAATTTATTTATTTGGCTTTCTAACAACAGTCCTAATATCAGATGCATCACCGAATACAGCCCTGAATTAAGTTCAAAAATTTATGCAGGTTCGGACTTTTTCTTAATGCCCTCAAAATTTGAACCTTGCGGGCTGAGCCAGCTTATTGCGATGAAATACGGCACTTTGCCTATTGTAAGAGCGACGGGCGGGCTTGATAACACAATTGTCGGATATCCTTTAAATGATTCAACCGGTTTTAAATTTTGGCAATATAACGGTTGGGACATGCTCAATGCGATAAAATGTGCGTTGAGTGTTTATCCTGATAAATACACTCTCAACGCAATGCGAAAAACCGCTATGGAAAAAGATTACAGCTGGCATGACAGTGCAATTGAATATAAAAAAGTGTATGAAGATTTATTAAAATAATTGTTTATTATGACTATTTCTTGCCATTGTTTTAATAATCCTTTATACTAAAAGTATAATTATTTATAAAAGGGTATTTATGGATAATAAATCTTTATATATTTCGCATTCCGAGTATCGCAACGTTGTTGCCCACTCGCCCGCATTTTCGCTTCTTGAAAATGCTTCTCGCTCGGATAGGTCACAGGCTTTGCTTTCGCAGTCGCCCGCTCCATCCTCGCATACCTTGCTTCGCAAGTCCGCATTTTCGCTTGCCGAGGTGTTAACCGTTTTGATAATGATGACTTTGGTTGCCTTTTTTGCGGCAAAAATTGCTCTTTCAGGAAACCAAAAACAATTTGATACAGCTTTCGCAAAAACATCAAGTATTATTAACAGGAACATTAAAAGTAACAAAAAAGTAGCAAATGAACTTTCCGTATATGAAAATTATATTGAGATTTCATCAAAACTTGAAGATATTTTTATATCAAATATGAATGCACAAAAATGCGATTACAAAGACAACATCATTAGCTTAACGAACAAAAATTATTGCTGGGCAAAAAAAATAGATAATCTTAATCATGACATTTTAGAATCAATGAAAAACGGTGACTATAATTTTTATCGTTTGAAAAATGGTGCTGTAATTGCAATTCAAAATGACAATAAAGGTTCTAAAATTTTCATAGACGTTAACGGATTAAAAGGTCCCAACGAGTTTGAAAAAGATGTCTTAGAATATAAATATTAACTAAGGAGCGGGTGTCGGAGATTTTTTAAAGAAGTTAACCACTCTATTAAAACAATTTTTTACACTCGTTGCAACACTATGAATTCTTGGATGGTTATTCAAAAAATTACGAACATATTTCATTCCGAATTTTTTAATTCCTAAAATCGTTACACCTATTGCTACCGCTCCTAAAAGCCATTTCTTCCATGATGATGTTGTTGTCATTTTAGATTGCTCTTTATTTGTTTTGGGTGCAAATGAATCAGGAGCCTCCATACCCGGTTGTCTGAATGTCGGATCTGCAAAATAATACGGTTCCGGCGAAGAAACAATATCATGAACCGGTGCATATAATATTCCGTTTGAAACTAATGGATCAAAACCTTTCATAAGAAAATACCTACATTAACCTTTTACATATATATAAAGTGATTTTAAAATAAAAAATTGCCAAAATTTGAAAAATTGTAACAATTATGTAATAATAACTTTGAAGTAATCGAACAGTCGCCGTATAGAAATATACGGAGGAAAGTCCGAACACTCAAGAGCAGGTTGCCGGATAACGTCCGGTGCGGGTGACCGTGAGGATAGTGCCACAGAAAACATAACCGCCGATGACTGCCTTGGCAGAACAGGTAAGGGTGCAATGGTGAGGTAAGAGCTCACCGCAGATATCGAGAGGTATCGGGCAGGTAAACCCCAACCGAGTGCAAGATAAATTGAAGATTAAGGCTGCTCGCCGCCTTCAGAAAAATCGCTTGAGCATATAGGTAACTATATCGCCAGACAGATGACTGTTTAAAACAGAATTCGGCTTACGGGTTACTTCCCCTGCATTGCAGGGTTTATAAAAAGGAGTACAAATGGAAATATCACCGTTTAAATACCCGATGAATTTTGCCTTAGTTGATGACGTACTTTGCCGTTCATCGCAGCCTAATGAATTTGAAATT
>JAFSWA010000049.1 GCA_017444705.1 bacterium | reverse complement strand
TTTATTTGAAAATGATTATAATATCGTAAATAAAAAAGTGATTTTAGGGCTTATTAATTCTATGATGTCTCCGATTTTTGCATCGAAGGATAAAGTTAATATTATTTATAGATTTTTAGATAAAGATTTACAAGATAATTATATAAAAAACTATCTTCCGAGATTAAAATTTTTAGATACAAAAATATATGATTTAAAAGATGAAAAATTTGAGACAACCGAATTTATGGTAATTTCAACAAAGCAATACAGTGCTTGTATAATTTTTGATTTTTCTCAATCTGATATAAAAAATCAAGCAATATTTTGCTCATATTTGAATTCAAAAAAAATTGAAGAAATTTTGAAAATTCTTCTTCCGAGTGAAAAATTTCCGCCTGAAAGACGTGAAAATATAGAACTGAATGAGATGATACTAAATCTTATAAAATTTAGTGAAAATTCTCTGACGGAGCTTAATATCAATGAAGAAGAAAAGAAAAATTTGGAGAATTTGACCCAAAACCTAAAACGGGATGAGATTATTGCACAAAGGTCAAGATTTATTTCTCATGAGATAAAAAATCAACTTTCAATAATAGATGTTTATGCAAAAATAACCGAAAAAACCTGTAATGGTAATAAAAAAATAATGAATGCAACCGAAGTGATTTTTAAATCAATAAAAAATATTACAAATCAATTAAAGGATTTAAAAACTTTTTCCGAAGCGGATTTAAACATTTATAACTTAAAAGATGTTCTTATAGAAACAATTGATTTTGCAAAGGAAATGGCTTCTTCAAAAGAGATTTCTTTGACGGCGGAAGCAGCCTCTGATTTATTGGTTATTTTAGATAAAGAAAAGTTTCAAAATGTTTTGCTTAATTTGATAAAAAATGCAGTCGAAGCTTTTAAAAATACGGATAAAAAAGACAAATATATAGAGCTTACAGCCTGTGAAAAAGAGGGGAAAATTTCACTTGTTATTGCAAATAACGGTGAGATGATAGATAAAGAAAACCAAAAAAAGATTTTTGAGGAAGGCTATACAACAAAAAAAGAGGGTTCCGGTTTAGGGCTTTATATTTGCAGACAAAATTTAAAAGAGCAGTTTTGCGAACTGAATTTGATAAAAAGTTCAAAAACCGTCACTGCTTTTGAGATAAAAATGAATAAAGTGTAATTTATTGCCCAAAACAAGGAAATTTCGTATAATATATTTATGGGAATTTTGGCGGATTCAAAAAATTATTTAAAATATTTTTTGTCTTATCTTGAAGTGGAAAGGAATTTTTCCGAACATACGGTAAGGGCTTATTCTTCTGATGTTACGGCTTTTTTGCTGTGGCTTGATAATAAGCACTTAGAGGATATAAAATATTCCGATGTAAAAGAATATTTGTTATTTATTTATAAATTTAACTATTCAAAAACGACTCTTTCTCGTAAAATATCTGCGATAAGAACATTTTATAAATATCTTTATCGGGAACATCTTACGGAATCAAACCCTGTTGTAGGAATAAATTCTCCCAAAAAAACAAAAAAATTACCCGAAGTATTGAGTGAAAAAGAAATTGAACGCATTTTAAATCAGGTTGATATTTCTACTCCCGCAGGGTTCAGAAACCGCACGATACTTGAACTTTTGTACGCTACGGGCATGAGAATTTCCGAGTTGTGTTCTCTCACATTTCAAAGTCTTAATCTTGAAAATGATGAAATAACAGTTTTCGGAAAAGGTCAAAAAGAGAGAATTGTACTTGTTTCAAAGCGAGCAAAAGGGTTTTTGGAAGATTATATAAAAACAGCAAGAAGTCTTGTTGCAAAAGGATATGAAGTAAATTGCGATGAAACATCCCCAATCTTTATTAATAATACGGGTTATAAACTTCAACCGCAGACAGTAAGAATGTGTTTGAGAAAGATAATGGATAATTTGGAATTACCAAAGCACGTTACACCACACAAATTCAGGCATAGTTTTGCTACAAAAATGCTTGATAACGGTGCTGATTTGAGAATAGTTCAAGAACTTTTAGGGCATGCAAGTATTACTAATACTCAGATTTATACTCACGTAACAAGTCAAAAATTGCAGCAAACATACCAACTTTCTCACCCGAGAGCTAATTAACATTAAAATATAAAGGAGAAAAAATGAGCAGCGAAATTATAACAATAGGAAGCGGAACAATAGATGTATTTATTGAATGTGATTCGGCAAATATAGTTTCTGTTTCGTCAAAAAATAAAAGTACGGATTTTATGTCTTTTGCGTACGGTTCAAAACTTGAAGTCGAAGGATTTAGTTCCGAAACGGGCGGCGGCGGAATTAATACTGCTGCAAATTTTGTTAATCTCGGTTATAAAACAGCAGCTATTATTAAATTAGGTAATGATTTTGCCAAAAAAAATATTTTGCGAAAACTGGATAAACTCGGAATTGATGACGAAAGTGTTTGTTTTGATGAAAATGAACATACAGGCTTTTCTGTGATTTTAATGAGTTTTCAAGGGGATAGAACGGTTTTGGCCCACAGAGGTGCTAACGCAAAATTGAAAAAAGAAGATATTGACTGGGATGCAATAAAAAAAGCAAAGTGGCTCTATATTGCTCCATTGAATGGTGAAAGTGCTTTTATTCTTGATGAATTGGCTGAATTTGCAGAAAAACACAATGTTAATATGGCACTTAATGTCGGTACGACAAATATTAAACAGGGAAAAGATACACTTGATAAGGTTATTAAAACTGCCGAAATTCTTATAATGAACAGAGAAGAAGCTTCAATGCTTACGGAAATTCAAGTTCGACCCGATACAAAAGAAATAAAATACTCGCAGGAAGAAATACATATTGATATAAGAAAAATGCTTGAAATGCTAAAAAACATGGGAGCAAAAGTTGTTGTAATAACAGATGGTAAAAAAGGTGCCTATGCTTATGACGGGAAAAACTATTATAAATGTTCCGAATATCCGGCAGTTGTAAAATCAACACTCGGTGCCGGCGACTGCTTTGCTTCAACTTTTGTCGCAAGTATGGATAAAACGGATTGGGACATTGAAAAATCTTTGAAATATGCATCAGTCAATGCTGCTTCAAAAGTAGAAACCGCAGGGGCTCAAAAAGGACTTTTAACATTTAAAGAAATTGAAAAAAGACTTCAAAAACAAGATTGTGAATTTAAAAAATTAAAATATTAAATTAATAAGTTTTATTTTCTTATGCTGAATTCGCAGCCGCAGTGCTTTTGACGGTAAAAACCATATTTATCGGCAAAATTTGAGGTCTTTTTGTAACCGTCTTTTTTCTTAAAATCTATTTCTAAAAATTCCGGCGGGTTTTGAATATTATTGCAAACTTCTTTTGCCGCTTCAAAAATTTGTTTTGAATTTTTATGCGGACTGACGGTCAATGTGGTTGTGAAATATTCACAATTTTCTTCTGTTGCTTTCACAGCAGCTTTGGAAAGTCGTTCTTTAAAACAAACTCTGCAACGATTTCCTTTTTCGGGTTCGTTTTCAAGACCTTTTACAAGATTGAGCCAATAGTCATATCCTGTTTCTTCAATTATAAGCCGTATATTATATCTTTCAGCAAGTTTTTTCAGTTCATTGAGTCGTCTTTGGTACTCTTCAATAGGATAAATATTAGGGTTATAAAAATATAAAATAACCTCGTAACCCATTTCTTGTAATTGTAAAACTGGATATGACGCACAAACCGCACAGCAGACATGAAGTAATAATTTTTTTTGTTCAGAAGAATCAGACATTACGGTCTAATCCTGTCCATCAATCTTGGGAACGGAATAGTTTCTCTGACATGCGGAAGTCCGCAAACCCAAGCAACAGTTCTTTCTATACCTAAACCGAAACCTGCATGAGGAACAGAACCGTATTTTCTTAAATCCAAATACCAATCAAAAACTTCTTCTTTCAGACCTTGTTCTTTAATTTTGGTTTTTAACTTATCCAAATCTTCTTCTCTTTGTCCGCCGCCTATAATTTCACCGTAGCCCTCAGGTGCAATCATATCAACACAAGCAGCTTTTTCGCCGTCTTGTTTCATATAAAAAGCTTTGACTTTCATCGGATAATGATGAATCATAACCGGTTTATCGAATTCTTCCGAAATGAGAGTTTCTTCATCTCCGCCGAAATCTTCACCCCAAGGGGTATCATTACCTTTTTTGTGTAAAATTTCAATAGCTTCGTCGTAAGAAATTCGTGGGAAAGGACGTTTTATGTTTTCGAGTTTAGAAATATCTCTTTCCAAAACCTCTAAGTCATCTCTGTTATGCTCAACTACCTGTTGAACGATGTATTCGACAAATTCTTCCGCCAAATCCATATCGTCATATATATCAAAAAAAGCGACCTCAGGTTCAACCATCCAAAATTCGGTTAAATGTCTTCTTGTTTTTGATTTTTCGGCTCTGAAAGTCGGACCGAAACAATATGCTCTGCCGACTGCCATAGCAGCCGCTTCCATATACAGTTGTCCGCTTTGGGTTAAATATGCTTTTGTATCGAAATAATCCGTTTCAAAAAGATTTGTTGTACCCTCGCATGCATTTGGAGTAAAAATAGGTGCATCAACGAGTGTAAATCCGTGATTATCAAAGAAATCTCTAACAGATTTTATAATTCTGTGCCTGATTTTTAAAATAGATTTTTGCCTTAAAGAGCGAAGCCATAAGTGCCTGTGTTCCATTAAAAAATGTGTTCCGTGTTCTTTTGGAGTAATCGGATAATCGTTTGAAACAGAAATAACCTTTAAATCTTTAACATCAATTTCATACCCGATTTTTGAACGGTCGTGTTTTTTGACGGTTCCTGTTATTTCAA
>JAFSWA010000048.1 GCA_017444705.1 bacterium | reverse complement strand
ACATTGTCATAGCTTTTTTGAGCTTTGTACGGTTTTGAGATTCAATTTGTCTGCCTACAAGTGAGGGAATAGTAATCGCCGCAACTATGCCGAGAATGCTCAACGTAATTAGAGTTTCCGCTAATGTAAATGCACAAAATTTTTCATAAATAACTACCTCATAAAATATACATATTTATTATATCATATTATACCTGTTTTTTCAAGTGCAAAAGCAGAGCGGATAAAATATGCGGATAATTTAAAGAACAATTATTTTGATTAAACTATTTTAAAACATAAAAAACCGAGGTTGATACCTCGGTTTTTTATGTTTAATCATTTATAATTATGCTTCATTTTTTGTAAACAAAGCTTTAATTCCACGATATGCAAGATATATGCCGCCGACAACCACTGCACCGACTGCGGCGGTTTTTCCTAATACTTTAAAGTCTATCTTACCGGCTTTTGCAAAATCTCTTACTTCTCTGATTTTGGCCATAACACCTCTGCCATATTCCAATGCAGCTTTTTTAGCTTCTTCGGGATTAGCGATGGTTTCTCTGATTGCTCTCATTCCTGCTGCACCTATTTTTCTTAAATTCGTAATCACAGCTTCTGGATTTTTTATTATATTTTTTTGTCCTATGTAACTTAAACCGCCTAAAACACCTGCACCGACACCTGCTGAAATAACAGTGCCTTTAACAACTCCTGATGATTTTTGAGGTTGAACCAATTGTTGTCCAAAACTTACATTTCCTACTGCCATATTTACTTTCCTTTCCTTTAACACTATACACACATGTATATAAAACCACTATATGAAAAAAATTGCTTTTTTATTAACTTAAAATTATATTTCGTAACATATTGTTACAAAAGCTGATTACTTTTACAATACAAAAGCGGAGGATGTTAAAAACCCTCCGCCTCGTGTATTTGAAAATTTAAGACTTATGCTCTTTCTTTTGCGGTAATAGCGAGAGAATGTCTGCCTTTTGCACGGCGTCTGTTAATTACTTCACGACCGCCCGGGGTTGCCATTCTTGCTCTGAAACCTGAGACATGCTGCCTTTTTTGTTTTGTTCCTTCTAATGTTCGACGCATTTTTATTTCTCCTTAATATATTTCATTATTCAGAGTTATATGATAAAATACACATAAAATAATGTCAACGGGTTATAAAAGAAAGGTTACAAAAAAATGGGGAAAAATAAGAAATTAGGTTTTATCGGCTGCGGAAAAATGGCAAATGCAATAATCAGCGGTTGTTTAGCTTCGAGAGAATTTGAGACTGATAAAATTTTTGCCTCAGAAATTAACGAAACCGCACGAAACACAGCAAAAGAAAAGCTCGGAATAAAAATATATGATAATAATATTGATGTCGTAAAAAATGCCGATGTTATTGTTTTTTGTGTAAAGCCTTTTGTTATAAAAGATGTTTTAAAAGAAGTTGCCCCCTTTATAACGGAAGAAAAACTCGTAATTTCAATAGCTGCCGGCATTAAAATTGAAACAATAAAATCTTTTCTGCCAAAAGCAAAAATCATAAGAGTTATGCCTAATACTCCCGCAATGGTAAAAGAAGGGATAAGTGCTATTTGTCCGGATTCTTCTCTTGATGAAGAAGCGAAATTAACCGCAGCAGCAATTATGAACAGCGTCGGAGAAACCGTTTTTACGCAAGAAAAATATATAGATGCAATTACGGCACTGAGCGGTTCAGGTCCTGCATATTACTACAAAATAATTGAAGATATGGCAAAATCAGCTGAAAAATTGGGACTTGATTATGAAATTGCACTTAAATTATCTGCACAAACCGCAATAGGTTCAGGGAAAATGATTCTTCAAAGCGGAATTGACCCTCAAACACTTATTAAAAATGTAACCACTCCCGGCGGTTGTACCGAAGCAGGAAACAAGGTTCTTGACAAAAGTGATATTACAAAAATTCTCGACGATACGATTTTTGAAACCGCTAAAAAAGCAAAGGAATTGGGTTAGATGAAAGTCGTAATAAAAAGAATGGAAGCTGCTGATATTGATGCGATTTTTGAAATCGAAAAGTCTGCATACGGAGAACATCATTGGAGTAAAGAATCTTTTTTCAATGAACTTCAAAATAATATAGGTTATTATCTTGTTGCATATGAACCAACAACGAAAACAATAGTAGGCTATTTGGGTTCATGGATGATAGTTGATGAATGTCATATTACGAATGTTGCCGTTGACCTAAGATTAAGACGGCAAAAGATTGCGGAACAACTTATTGTCGCACTTATTAACCATTGTTATGAACAGTTTATAAAATATATTACACTTGAAGTTCGTGTCAGTAATATTCCCGCAATAGCTCTTTACGAAAAATTTGGATTTAAGTCAATAGGCGTAAGAAAAAAATATTATCAGGACAACAATGAAGATGCACTTATAATGTTTACGGAGAATATATGGCACGAAAAATTTAAAACAGTGTATAATAATCTTGTGGGAAGAATATAATGTCAGAAAGACTGCAAAAAGAAAAAGAGTTATTTAGGGCTGGCGACAGGGTAAAATTGACCTTTGGGGTTCTTGTATGCACGATTTTGGCAGCATTTATTCTTGTAGTTGCAGCATTCACAGTAATCCCAATTACCCATTATTACATTCCCTCAGCCGCAATCTTTCACCCTTTTAAGTTTTGGGGTGCCGCTCACAACGCTTCCGATTTTATTACTCACGTTGATTATCTGCCGCAAGTTCCTGCAATTGCCTGCATGACTGTAATTTTAGGCAGACGTTACAGCATTGTTGCAATATTATTATACTTAATTACGGGTTTTTTCTTTATTCCGGTATTTTCACTCGGCGGAGGAATTAAATACATTTTCCAATACGGTTTTGGGTATATTTTGGGGTTTATTCCGATGGTTCTTATTCTCGGCAAAATTCTTAATAACAATTTTAAACCTAAAAGAGTTTTTTGGGCTTCATTGTTAGCGGTTTTTTCATTGCATATTTTCGGCATTATATACCTTGTTTTACTTTGTGCAATTAAGCATGAACCTTTTGATTATGTTCAGGATTTGCTCTATATGATGAGTTATGTAAAAATTTTCTATGATTTAGGGTTTACTGTTATTTGTGTCTATCTTGCAAATGCAATAAGAAAAATTCTTTGGTTATCTATGGATTAGGTCATTTCAGAAAATTAAATTTTTTCATAAACTTTATAAATGTTACATTAGTTAATAAGACCTTATTGAAGTTCGTCAAATATTTTTTTTATGGTAAAATATGTAATATGAAACTGGGAGTAAATATCGACCATATAGCAACACTCAGAAATGCACGGGGCGGAAGTGAACCCGACGTTTTGCATGCAGCTTTAATCTGCGAAAAAGCAGGTGCTTTCGGCGTTACAACTCACCTCAGAGAAGACAGGCGGCATATAAAAGATTCTGATGTTGAAACTATAAAGGCAAATATTAAAATTCCGCTTAACTTAGAAATGGCGGCAACAAGCGAAATTCAAAAAATAGCACTGAAAGTAATGCCAAACAGTTGTTGTTTAGTACCGGAAAAAAGGATGGAAATTACAACTGAGGGCGGATTGAATGTTGCGGGGCAAATTAATTATTTAAAAGAATACATAAAACCGTTACAGGATAAGGGAATTTTAATAAGTTTATTTATAGACCCTGAGGAAAAACAAGTTCAAGCTGCGGCTCTAATCGGTGCGGAATACATCGAAATGCACACCGGTTCTTATTCACAAGCAAAAGGAGAAGCACAGGAAGTTGAATTTCAGAAACTCAAAAATGCAGCAGCATTAGCTCAATCTATGGGGTTAAAAGTTAATGCAGGACATGGGCTTAATTATCAAAATGTTTTAAAAATGAAAGAAATTCCGAATTTATGCGAATTAAATATCGGACACAGTATAATCTCTCTCGCAGTGTTTGAGGGACTTGAAACAGCAGTATTGAAGATGAAAAATCTTATTTCATAAGGGATAGAAAAAATGAAAAAATTACTTTTAACATTACTAATTTTGTTTTTGGGGTCATTAGAGGCTTTTTCAACAACATTGCCCAAAAGTGTAACCGATTATATAAGAAGTCAGGTAAAAGATGCGGTTATAAGATTTGACGGACTTATAATGTTTCCTGACAAAACTACATATTTGCCGTTAATTCCGGCAGTGGAAAATTATGTTGACAAAGTAAGTGTTGTTTATTCATATCCTCAAAAATCAATAAATCTTAATCAAAAACCGGAAATTTTAGTTTTTGATAACAATTATGTACTATTAAAAGTAATAAAAGACAAAAACGGCGTAACGATTTCTAAGGATACAAATTATCCGATTACCGTAAAAACGGGTGTTCTGCCTCAGGATTTACTTGTTCCGAAAGGTTTGTACATACCGGAATCTCTTGAAGCTATTTTGGGTGATTTAAAAATACCGGTCGGTACACAAAATAACACTATAATTACAAAAAATGAAGAGAAATTGCAAGACGAGGTTACTGAGTTTTTGGACAGAAAAAACCCTGTAACTGTACCGAAAATAGATGCACTTAAAAATAAACTTTATTTTATTTCAAATTACGATTCAAACTATTTGAGAGTAATTAATTCGGATAATACACAGCCGATGTATTCTCTTAAATTAGAAAGTATTCCCCGCTCAATTATATCAGCAGGGGACGGAAAATATCTTTTGATTACTACAGGGGCAAAAACTTTTGTCGATGTTGTTGATGTTCAAAGAGAAGAAATTGCAAAACAGATTGATTTAACAATAGAACCGTCTGAAATTGTTACGGATGAAACAAATAATTTAGCTTATGTTGCGGCAAAAGATGAAGATGCTTTATTTATAATTGATTTAAAAAATATGGAATTAAAACAAAAAGTTTTGATAAAAGGCTGCCCGTCATATATGGCAATAACCCCTGACGGAAGCAAACTTGTTTATCAGGACAAAAACAGTGCAAGACTTTATGTTGTGTATCCGAAAGCCGAATATGCAACAAGAACCTTGACATCATTGCCGAATATCTCAAAAATTGTGGCAACAAATAATGCGGTTTATGTAACATCAAGAACAAAAAATCAATTGGAAGTACTTTCCTATCCTACACAAAATGCAAGTGAACAGATATATGAATCACCGGCAAAACTCAGAACTATTTTCGATACTCCATACAGAGAATTACCTGCACCTATTGAGAATATAATACTTGCACAAAAAACGATTACTGAAAAACCCATTGACATGCTTTACTATAATGAAAAGTTGTATATTCTCGGTGCAAAACAAAATAAAATTGATGTTTATGATACAAAGAGTAACGAAATTATAAAAACAATTGATTTACCGATAAACGGTTTTTCAAAGAAATTGACAAGGGTAGATAAAACAAATTACGTTGTAATTTCAAATGCAAGAGAAGAAAAATATTTGATATTTGACCTTGATACTTATTCAACAGTACAGCAAATACCTTTGAACACAAGAATAAATAATCTTGTAATTGTAAAAAAATCACCATATACAACTACACCATCCAAAAAAGAAACATTATGATTACTGTAAGTCAAACAATAGAAGATAAATTAGCCGAGCTTGAAAAGACACAGAAAAATTACTGGAATATTGCAAGAGAAACTGCGAATTTTTTGAGTATTTTGATAAAAAGTGCCAATTCAAAAAACGTACTTGAAATAGGAACTTCAAACGGATATTCTGCAATTTGGCTTGCACTTGCACTAAAAGAAACCGGCGGACATCTTACAACGATTGAATATTGGGAAAAACGTCAGAGTATTGCAAGAGAAAATTTCAAAATCTGTGGTGTTGAAAATATTATCACCCCGATTATAGGTTCGGCTTTTGATGTTATGGATGAAATGATAAAACGTGATGAAAAATTCGATTTTATTTTTATGGATGCAAATAAGGCAGAGTATTTGGGATATTTTGAATATGCGGATAAAATGCTTGAAAAAGGCGGAATAATTGCGGCGGATAATGTTTTGTCGCATGAATTAAAAGTCAAACCTTTTGTTAACGAGATAAAAAGCCGACCAGATTATCAGACGGAAATTTTAAATCTTCCCGCAGGACTTTTACTTGCAAGAAAAAGTTAAATTTTTTTATTGCTTTATATATATGTACGTTTTTTAAAGCGTATCGTTACAGCTTTGTATCTTCATCCAATTTGAAATAATCTATCAGAAAATAGATTGAGGATAATTCTTTGTAAAATTGTTTCAGGTAAGTTTTATCATAAAAGGATTTATATAAACAGCCTATTTCAAATAAGTCTTTGTTTGTTGAAATTGCTATCATTAGTTTGTTATTATCATAAAAAGAACATTTTACAACTTTTGCACCAAAATTATCTTGAAGATTCTTGAACCGCTCCATAAATGAAGTTGTAACCAAATACCTCGCCTCAACTTGGTCAGAAGAATACACATTGAAAATTTTATTAAAGTCTAAATCTTCAAGAACGACTTTTTGAAATTTTTCCTTTGTTTTATCTACAAATAAATCATAGTATATAACATAAAGTCCAAAAGCAACACTTATAATTTTCCCAAATATTCCAAAAGCATTCCACACTGCCAATAAAAGAATAATAAGTACAATATATGAAACTATCGGAACATGCTGTGCTGTTTTATTTTTCTTTGTGGTAACAATAGTTCTGTTTTTAACATTTTTATTTATTTTAAAATTAATTATAACCCCTTTAAAGACTTCCTCTTT
>JAFSWA010000047.1 GCA_017444705.1 bacterium | reverse complement strand
TCTGCTGAATAAATTAAATTCCGCCAATAATAAAACTAAAAACGTAAATAATAATACGAATTCATCAAAAACTGATTCTTCAAAAGAATCAACCGAAACAAAAACCAACACAAATGTTGTCACTGATAAAAAAACAAATGATGCAACAAATAAAGCGTTAAAAAATTTATTGAATAAATTAGACAATAACAACAAAACAAATAATACTTCAAAAACCGATTCAACATCAAAAACCGACAAAAATACCGATATTAATGAAATTGTCAAAAATTTAAACATTGATAATTACGAAACATTGAACGGCAAAGTTGACAAAAACAAACAACAATCTTCCAACTGTTGGTTGTTATCTGCGATAAATACTCTTATTGACGACGGTGAAGGAGCACTTAATGATATAGTTCATATTTCAAATTCAGGTGAAATTACCGTTACATTTAAGACAAGTAACATTCTGTTTTATGATGAAAAAGGAGAAGCAAAAACAATAAATATTTCATCAACACCGATAGTTATTAATCCATCGGAGTTGAATAAATCAACTTATAACGGTTATACCTTATCTTTGGGTGACCAAGAAGTAAGAGCAATTGAAATTGCGTACTATAAATTGGTTCAAAAATATAATTTGGCTGAAAATCAAACTAATGCGGCAGGTTTACAACTTTTATACGGTGATAAAATTGATACCTACATAACATCAGCAGGGCTTTATGCATCGGGAGAAACCGAACTTGCGTTCTTATATCAATATTTATACCCGACTATTGAAGATTTGGATTTGAGCAAATATAACAAAAAGAATATAACAGCCGGTATTGCCGCAAATACAAACTCAGGTGTTACTTGTAATGATTCGGAATATGAAGCTTATCTGTCATTCAAAAAAGATATACTAATTGAAAGCGGTAAATACAGTGAAAGTGAAGTTGAAAAAGCCTATAACACTTGTTTGAAAAGACAAAATTACGGCACATATAATACAGGTATGTACACTGTTGATGTACCGACAAAAAGCGGCGGAACCGTAACATTGTATGACAGCCACGCCTATACTGTTACAGGAATTTCAAACGGATATGTAACGCTTATAAATCCGCATGACAATTCAAAATCCTTTGAAATTTCAGAATTATATTTCAAAATGATTTTCAATCAAATTTCAATTGTAAAATAAGAATCATATATTTTATAAAAATGCGGGAATAAGTTGAAAGACGATTCCCGCTTTTTTCAAATTTTCATCATAATTATAACTTTATGTTAATATATTTTTATGAAAATTATCATTACTGTTTGCACATATCTCAGACCAAAAATGCTTGAAAGGGCTTTAAATCATATCAGGGAACTTAAAGCTGTTGATGATGCAATAATTGAGGTTTTAATTGTTGATAATGACAAAAATCTTTCAGCGAAAAATGTCGTTGAAACCGTATCGAAAGATTTTCCTTATCTGCTGCATTACAAAACAGAAGAAGAAAGAGGTCTTTCTCCCGTAAGAAATAAAGCACTAAAATCCGCTCTTGAATTAGGTGCTGATTATATCGCCTGTTTTGATGATGATGATTCTCCCGATAAGGATTGGCTTTTTGCACTTTGGAATTTTGAAAAAGAAATGCTTTCTCAAAAGGAAAAGCCTGTTATTGTTACAGGTCCGGCTTTTTCAAAGTTTGACAAAAATTATCCTAAATATATTACTATGAATTTTCGAACCAAAACCACAAAAAAAACAGGTCAATTACGCCATACCGCAGCAACTGGAAATGTTTTAATTCCGGCAGAAGTTATAAAAAACGGTGTATTTTTTGATGAACAGTACAAATTTATGGGTGGTGAGGACGGTGAATTTTTCCAAAAAGCTCAAACTTACGGTTTTGAAATTTATTGGTGCAATGAAGCTGTTGTTTATGAAAATATAACTGAGGAAAAAGCAAACATTAAAAGGATTTTACACAGATATTTTTATAACGGCTTTTCAAATGTATTTTTTGAACTAAAAAAAATGGACAGTCCTTTATATAGAATAAAAATTTCATCAAAAGCGATATTTAATATTCTTATCTGTGCTTTACTTTTGCCTGTTTCCTTAATTTTAGGCAGGGTTGGTTTTTTGGGGGTATTGAGTTCAATATTAAAATCTGCGGGAAAATTTTATGCACTTTTGAGAAAGACTCCGCTTAATTTTTATCAAAATACTATCGGAAATTAATTTTTGTAACAAAATTTCAAATATTTTTCGTTTTTTAGCAAATTTTTTTATTATAATTTTTACAATAGTGTAAGTAATACTAAGGAGCTTTTCAGATGAACATTCATTTTAACACTTTTTCACCGAGTTTTTCAGGTAAATACACGCTTGATGCAAATCAAAAAATGGAAACTCAGGATGCATGTTTGAGAAGAGATTTTGCACTCGGTTTTATATGCGAAAAAGCTAATAACGGGGAAGAAGTTAAAAAGACATTAAACACTTTTTACGGAAACGAATATTACAAAAGCCCCGATAAGCAGGTTAATATTACCATTGATTTGCCCTATAAATACGATGGTGTCTTTGAACAATTAATGGCTCATCTCGGTCAGAATTTTGAGAAAATCGGTTAATCTTGAAGGAAAAACTTAATGAAAATTAATTCAGTTTCACCAAATTTTTCGGGAAAATACATTCTTAACATAAATCAAAAATTAAAAGACTACTCCTGTTACCACAAAAGAGATTTTCTTTTTGCAATGTGGTCTGCAAAAGCAAATAATCATGAAGATTTAAGTAAAAATTTGAAAAGTTATTTAAGTCTATACTTATCAAAAGACAAAGATAAGCCTGTTATAAGGATTTTTGACATTCCCGATGAATTAGATACTTATTTTGAAACGGATATGAAAAAAGTCGGGCAAAAATTTGAAAAATTGGGTTAAACTTTAATAATTAAAATCTCTCATTAAATCCTGTATAAATCCGAAAAGAACCGATAATTCATAAGGTTTTGGCAGATATAAATCCGCTTTTGAATTTAAAACCGCTTCTTTATCATGATATATATTTGAAACAATGACTTTTACTTTGGGAGTTTGAGCTTTAATTTTTTTACAGATTTCAAGCCCCTTATAATCGTCCTTATCTCCCGATTCCAAAATTACAAGTGCATAATTTTTAAAATTAATATCCTCAAAATCATCAAAAGTATTTATTTTGGTAACCTCATAACCTTGGAGTTCCAATGTACTCGACAAAAGAGTACTGAGAGCCTCATCGGGTTCAATAATAAGAATATTATTATTATATAGGTCGCTTTCTACACTGTCATTTCCGTTCAATTTAGGACGTTCCAATATATATTTGGATTTATCCTCAGATTTTGCCAAATCATGAAGTAAAATCATAGAATTTATCGCTTGACCGGCTGTCGAATATTCTTTATATTCGTTGCTTATACCTCCAATATTCAAAGATACTAACGGAATAGCCTTACCCTCTTTTTCTTCGCCGCTCGTTAAAATATATCCTCTCAATACATCTGTTTCCGAATAAAATTTTGAACATATACTGTCAAAAGCCGCAATAATGTATTGGCAAATCTTTTCGGCCTTTATAGGGTGTGTAATAATTAAAAAATCATCATTTGAAAACTGACCGACAAAATCTTTTTCATCAACGGCAGAATTTATTATTGCACAAAGAGTTTGAAGCATTTTATCATAAGCTAAATTCCCATAAATTTCTCTGTATTCATCAGAATATTTTATATCAACCAACAACGCCGAAAATAAACTTTTTTCATTAATTGTTCTTCTGAAAATTTTAAAAGCCGTTTTTGAAGATGGTAAATTTGTTTTTTCATTCAAATCATTTTCAAAAATTCTTCTTATATGTGCATTTATTCTTGCTTTAAACTCTTCTGATTCAATAGGCTCCGACAAAAAATCATCAGCACCCATATTCAAAACATCAAGCTTATCCTGCAAATGCTCTGATTTCGATATTGCAATAATACAAGGACGGGTATTTGCAGTAAGCATTTTTATTTTTTGGCAGTTTTCACTGAGTTTCCCCTCAACACTATCAGAAATTATAACCAAATCCGGTTCATATTTTGTCAATATCTTTATTGCATCATTCAATTCATGAGTAATCAACGTATAAATTTTTGACTGTTCAAGAAGTTTTTTATATTTTGTTGATAATTCAATTCTTTTATCTATAATCAAAACACATTTTTTTATCATATTAGCCTCTCAATTTTTTTTCAGACTGCGACTGATATTGAGCCTGTTTAAAAGTTAAAACGAAACAACTGCCTTTTGGCTTGTTATCACAAACAGTGATATTACCGTCCATTTTTTCGACAGTTTGTTTTACAATATAAAGTCCTAACCCGCTTCCTTGTGTTTTTCTTGTCAAAGGAGTATCCAATCGGGAAAACTTTTCAAAAATTTTTTGTTTGTTTTCATCACTTATTCCTATTCCCTCATCAAAGATTTTCACAAAAACATTTTTATCGTCAAACTCCGTTTTTATCATAATATTTGTTTCCTGAGGTGAATATTTTACCGCATTTTCAATTAAATTAAGCATTATTTGCTGAAATTTATCTGTATCAATAAGAATTTCCGGCAAATTATAATTCAAATCCAAAATAAAATAATGACTTTTAAATTGTATTTTAACCAAATTTAAAATCTTTTTAATCGTTTCATTTACACAAACTGATTTGAAAACAAGTTTTTCATCTGAGTTTTGAAGTTTAGAAACAACCAAAAGATTTTCAACCATATTTATTAATCGTTTTGACTGTTCTTTAATAATTCCCAAAAATTTCTTTTTTTGTTCTTCGGATAACTTGTCGTCAGCCGCCAAAAGCGTATCGGCAAAACCCATAATACTTGTCAGAGGCGTTCTCAATTCATGTGATACCGTTGAAATAAATTCGGAATATTTTTTTTCTATATTTTCTTCACTCATACAGCTATTATAAATCTTTTTTCGTAAATTTCTAAAAAATTTATAATTTATTTATTATTTATGCAGTTATGTATTTTTACGGCAAAATTTTATGAAAATCTTACCACTTTGAGGGTACTATCCGAAGAAAACCATTTATAACAAGTTATTATCCGTTGTTTTGCATAGCTTTTGCTTTTTTAAATTCAAGATATTTTTCTAACCCAATAGCTAACTGATCGGGACAACTCGTTCCTTTTCCGCCGCAATTAATCCCCTTTAACCTTTTGATTACTTCTTCTACGTCTAACCCGTATATTAATCTTGCGATTCCCTGTAAATTACCGCCGCAGCCGCCTTGGAAACCTGCTCCGACTATCTTGTTGTCATCCGAAATATCAAGAAACATTTCTCTGCAACATACACCTTGCGGTTGAAATTTTATTTTCATAATCTTTTCTCACTTCCTGTAAATAACTACTGACAATATTATAATAATATTTTTTACATTTTTTAAGAAAATGTGAAGTTTTGTAACAAAAGTATATACAAATGATATATTTTTATGAAATATGGGTATTATATTCATGTAACCAGTTCTCTGATACATTTCTCCTCCACTCCTTTTCTCCGTAATAAATTATAATGCCGCACTAAGCGGCATTCTTTTTGTTTATAGGTTCTTTGATTTTTATATTAAGTTATATTAAGCAATTTTTCGCAAAAAGGTCAATTTTTTTTCGTAAAAAAACTTTATTATAGTGAAAGATATTTTTGCTTTAAAGGATAAAAGGGAAAAAATTATTATGACAATAACCCAAAAAGATTATTTTAATGTTAATTATATAGCACTGGATAATTCTGCTAAAAAGCCGATTTTTATTATTAAAAGGTACAGACAAAAAATTACGGCAGGTAACACTGATAAAAAATAAGTTTAAAGGACATTTAATTTTATACATACTTATTCCTCTCTTATAAATCTCTATGGGAACGATTGAAAAATCGTTCCCTTCCTCAATTATTAAGGTAATTGTAAAGATTTATGTTAAACATTTGCCAAACGATTGACTTCAATGTACAATAAACATGTTATTAATGTTTCGGCTAGTGTAAAACCAACGGGAGTTTATCCCGTTTTTTTTGCGAAATTCCGTACGAGTGAAACTCGGGTAGCGAAGACCGAAATCATCGACAACGAAGTAGAGATGATGACAGGTCTGAGCGAAAGGAATTTCAAGACAGCGAAATTCCGTACGAGTGAGCGAGTGAAACGAGCGAAACTGGGTTTGCGAGGAAAGCGAGCCTTACTGAGCCGAAAGGCTCAAAGGCGAGTCCGTTTCCGAGCGAAAGGAATTTCAAGACAGCGAAATTCCGTACGAGTGAAACTCGTATAGCAAAGACCTTGACATAACTACGGTTTTACAAAGTAATCAGAGATTGTTCTTTCCTGTTTAGGAATTATATTTTTAACCAATTTTAAAATAAAATTATCATTAAAATCTTTTAACTCTTTTGTTAAAACCGCTTTTTCAATCAATTTTTTATTATAAAGAAGCCTGATGCTTTCACATTTATCAATATTCGGTTTTAAATTATCGGCTTCATTTTTACATTTTATAATTTTTGCAATAATTTTTGCTTTTTTCTTATTCATGGGTAATTCCTTTAAAACAGGGATAGTTTATACTAATATAATAAAGCTTTTTGAAAAAATTTTATCCACTAAAAGTATTAATTATAAATCATTTGTATAAACATCTTAATTCTTTTCAAATACAATATTTTATATTAGCAAAAATTAATTTTTCTGAATATTATTTTAATAAATTCTGAATAACTTCTGAACCGTTAAGAGCTATATCCATCATTCTATCAGTGAGCTTTTTGCCTTCGCTAGGAAATTTTATGGCAAGGGAAACCGATAAATCAGATATTTTGTAATTAAAACGACTAACTAAATCACTTAGTTTCAGTTTTTCTATTTTACTCAAACCATTTAAAAGATTGTTCATTTCTTTTTGAGAGATAACTTTAGAATTTGAGATACGTCTTAGTACTGACAAAAATCTTTCTTCAATTTTACTTTTTTTAGCTTCTTCCAAAGAATCTTTAATTGCTTTTTCAAATGTATCTGTTGCGGAAGGAGTTTTTGCCGAAAGTCTTGTAAGAAAAGATAATTTTCCAAAAGCGGGTTTACTTGTATTTTGGTTTGAACAGAACAAATTAATTTTTTGCATATATATTACTTTCTATTTAAATACTGCCTACAACACATGTAAAACAAAAAGCAAAAAAAAATTGCTAACTTAAATAAAAAATTGCAGGTCAATCAATGCTTGACATTAGCTTTTGTCAGGCAGTACCTGACTTACTGGCTGACCTGCCAATATATCACGAGTGAGGAAATTTTAAGAAATTGTAACAAAATATTTAGAAAAAGTAAATTATTTTGCTTGTATATATTTTATATATATGAGAGTAATGATGCACGGAGAAAGTCATGTCAATAAATTATATACAGCAGATAAATCAAGCCTTAACATATTTATCGCTGACTAATCAACTATCAACTTTATCAAATACACCACAAAACAGTTTAGACAGTCTGTTAGGGAATAATTGGTATTCTTTAAATGACAATGAACCTTTATTGAGTGGACTAAACATTAATAATAGCACGTCGTTATTTCAAAATTTTATGCAAATTATATCTGCAATTTCTGTATTCAAGATTTTTCAACAGCTAATAAACGAGTTAACCCCACAAAAAGCATTAAATCTATCTAATGACGAAGAGAAATCTTGTGAAAAATCTGCTGAAACTATGAATAATACAGAAAACGATAAAACTTCTTCGCTTAAAATTCAAGTTGCGAATGCTAATAACTATAAAAATATGATTGCATCAAAAGGCACTTCATGGGTAATATTCACAAATCCGGTAAGCTGCGGACATTGTGACAACGTGAAAACTGCTTTAAATAGTGTATTGAAAAAAATAAACGGAGAAAAAGTATCATCATTATTACAAATTAACTTACGGGACAATAACAATAATGAGATTGAAGAAAATATGGATCTTCTGTACAGTTTAGTGAAAAAATTCGGAATTAATGGGGGGCAATATCCTTTTGCAGTAAAATTTGTTGATGGTAAGCCTGTTGAAATGAAAGTAACATTAGACAAAGGCACAAAGAAAGAAACAGTAAAATCCCTTTTAAAAATGTTTAACGGGAATTAATAAGTAAGGGAGATAAACTTACCCGTCAATTTTTTGGTGCAAAAAATTGCACCCTACATACTACCAACTAAACAAAAGGTAATCCAATGTCCGAAATGTCCGGTTTCGATTCCCTTTTTGTCCGGTTCGAATTCTGTCAATTTCGAGTTTTTCCGACAACAGTGCAAAATTTTCAAGGAACACAAATCGGACATTTTTGTTTAATAT
>JAFSWA010000046.1 GCA_017444705.1 bacterium | reverse complement strand
CTTTGACGGATGTATATCTAATTTATTGAGAGCCTTTATCATAACCTCGGGTCCGACTCCAATAGGATCACCCATTGTTATAACTATCTTTTCCATCATTCATGCCTCTTTATATATTTTAAAATTTCAACGAGCGTATTTATATTTCCTAAATTACCGGATTTTGTAACAATAAATCTTGAATTATTATCAATACAAAGCGGTATAGCAGGGGCAACCTCATCTGTTATATTCAAAAATTCACACCCTAACTGTTTACAGCATTCGTAAGAAGTTTCTCCTCCGACAGTTACAAGTATAAAATCTTTCTCTTCACCCAATTTTTTAGTCAACTCCGCAAGCAAATCAACAATTTTTGACGCAAATTGTTTCTTCGTTAATTCATGCTCTATCAAAAGGGCTTGCAGTTCTTCATTTTGACATATATCAGAAGAGTGAATGATAACAACCGTATTCGGATTCAAACGACTTTTTATCCTTTCAAAAACCTCAGGAGTAATCCCGTTAATAAAATCTTCCTCAGTAAGGCTGACAGAATAAGTATTTTCAATCTCATCAGAATCAATCAATTTTTTAATCTGATTAGCACACAATTCCGTAGCACTGCCGGCAATAACCAACTTTGGCAGATTAGAAAAGGTTTTTTGAACTGTTTGTTTTTTTGCATCAGGGAAAAGTGTTTTAGCTATAACCTGAGCCGCACCGGCAGAACCGCATGGCAGAATTTTATAATTACACTTGCCAAGTGCCAGTATAACCTGCTCTATATCAGTAATCGACACAGCATCAACAACAATAAGTTTTTTGCCGTCTTCAACAAGTTCATTAAGTCGATTTAAAACAGGTCCCGCCCCCTTTAAAACAGTCTTTAACTCAATAGAACCTATTAAATGTTCATATTCATTCCCTATTTGTTTCTGTAAAATTGTAGGAATATGAGAATCATAAATCGGTGAATGCGGATCAGATGCCATTTCTGTCTTTTCAATGGGGACACCCTTTGAAAGATGATATCCGCCTACCGTTACTCTGTTTTCATTTGGAAATGCGGGCATTATTATTGCGGCATCAAGTTCCAAAACCTGCAACATACCAAGTGCTTCTACAGCAATATTCCCCCTTAAAGTAGAATCAATTTTTTTATAAAAATAATCAATATCTAATTTATCACGCATAAATTGTGCAACTTCTTTAATTTTTACGTATGCCAATTCAGGTGATATATTACGTGTTTCGGTAGGAATTGCCCATGCCTTAACATCCTCACAAGAAGAAAACTTCTCATTCGGATTTAAAATAATTCTCGTATTTACACCTGCAACATGAAATTGCAAAGCTGTATCATTTGCTCCTGTTAAATCATCGGCTATTATACCGATTGATGGTGATGTAATCATACTAATCGTTTCTTCCGCCTAAAAGTCTGAAATTATTAACCCTTATAACGGGTCTTTCATGTGCCTCTCCGTCAGGAGAAGTCCATTTATTAAAACGTAATCTGCCGTCTAACGCCAACAAACGACCTTTTTTAATATATTCACCGGCAGTTTCAGCCTGTTTATCCCAAACCTCAATATTATACCAGTCAGTAACTTCACTCTTTGAAGCCGCATCCCATCTGTTTACGGCAACAGAAAAGGTTGTCCTGACTTTTCCCGAATCAAAATACTTGACCTCAGGGTCCTGTCCTGTTCTGCCGACTATTGTTACAGTATTCATTTTATAACCTCATCTTTTCCTCAATTATACATTAAAATAAGATTTTACCGTATTTATGTAAAGAAATGTAACAAATTTTAAAAGTATTGCAATTTTATATACTAAATATACTTTATTTATATATAAAGAAAAAATAAGGAGCATAAAATGTCTTTATATTTCAATTCTCTCAATGGTGGTATTGTTGGACAAACCGGAACACTGAACAGTGGATGGCTCGCAAATCTTCAAGCAAGACAAAGCAGAGATGAAGATAACATCTACGGCGGTGAAACGGCAAGCCTGTATGATTACAGCGTCATGAACGGATACAGAACGGACACATTGGCTGATGCTATTGCAAACAGTGCAGGTTATCAAAACGGGTCAATAGATTTTAGCAGAAGTGTTACTAATAACAATAATGACCACAATGTATTGTTCCAAGATAAAAACGGTAACTTCCTCGATATAGACTTTGATAAGGGTACATTTGCAGTAAAATCAGAAAAGAATATTGTCGAAGAAGCAGGACTGAAAATGAATCAATACGATAAACTCACCTTGGATCAAGGCGGATTTACATTCATTAAGTTTATTAAATCCGGTCTTGGTGACGGCATAAGAGATTATATCGGATTTTTCAGACAGAAAATGGATAACCTTGTTTGGGGTGCAACATCTGTTATTTACTCAGAAGTCAGCGACACTGATGACACCTCTCAATTATAAGGTCATTACGAAAGAGTGTTCAAAAGAGAAAACGGAGTATAGAAAGAGGGTGACTAAAAAAGTCACCCTCTTCAAAATTGCGGATGCATTAAAAAACTATTTTTTTACTGCATCTTTGAATTTTTTACCTGCTGAGAAAGCCGGAACTGTTTTTGCAGCAATTTTGATTGTAGCACCTGTTTGAGGGTTACGACCTTGTCTTGCTGCTCTTTTTCTTGCTTCAAAAGAACCAAAACCAACCAAAGTAACTTTCTTTCCTTTTGCTACTGTTTTTTGGATTGTGTCAATTGTTGCAGCAAGTACATCAGCTGCTTCTTTTTGTGATACTTTTGCTTTCTTAGCAACTTCTTTAACTAATTCTTCTTTGTTCATAAGAACCTCCATTTTTAGTACATGACATATTATAACGGTTTTTAGTCTTTTTGCAAGTATTTTTTTTAAAAAGTTTTCGCCAAAAACCGCTTACAATGAGCTTGTCCGCTAAAAAAATGATACCTGGCAAGGGATTGAGCTATAAATTCCATGACGGATCAAGTTTACCAAATTTAATATTATTGTAAAAATACGTTAAGATTTGATAAGCATTATAACCTTGTTTTGCCATGTTATTTGCTCCATGCTGACTCATACCAATACCATGCCCGTTCTTTTTAACATTATCATCAAAAGAACTAACGGAGCGGATATAAGGTAAATTTTTTGTCCAAACTTCACCCGATTCATGTGTTTGTCCGCCGGCAGAAGCACAATAATATGCTGAAATTACCTTTTTGTCATAGGTTGCAACTATCCCTTTTGTATCAGAAACAGCACGATTCGTATTTTTCGTTTCGGCACTTGCACCGCCGTATGCCTGATCATATGTATTATCTTTCAAGTCATAACCTTTTGAACCGTTTTTACCCAAATTCGCAACGGCATAACTTCTTGATGCTATCGACTGTGCTTTAAGAGCTTCAAAATTCCATTTTGACGGCATTTCAGATGGAACAACCCCCAATAAATACTGTTCAAGCGGAATATCATTTATAACGGTTAAATTATTACTGTTGAGAACTATAAATTCTCCTCTGTACCATTTACCCTTAACACTTACAAATCCATTTGTTCCGGGTTTTATTATCAGTTTATTTGTTTTTGTATCATAAAACTTATTATTGATTTTTATTGCAATTGAATTTCTTGTGGCTTTCAGCTGATAAGGTTTCATTCCGTCAATGCTTGTTAAAAATTTATTTTGATAACCATCATAAACCATAGCAGTAGTAGAAGAACCTATTGTAACATTCTGTGTATTTTCAACAAGCCCAATCTTTATTGCCTGAGCGTTCATGCAATAAACAACATTTAATATTAAAATAGCTGTCAATAAAACTAATTTTTTCACGGTAATATTATACAATTTTATCAGGTCTGAGACAAATTCTTAACAATTTTGAAGAAATTCTATGATAGAAAGAGCAATTTTTTTACGCAACTGTTCATCCGAATTTTTGATATATTCAAATGCCTGAGAAAGAATTTCATCCTTATCGTACCATCGTCTTAAAAGATAGGCTATTGCGTTTTTAATATCATTCGGCAAAACAACACCGTTTTTCATTGCTGTTTCTATAATCAAATCGGCACAACGATGTCTGTCCTCTATATCGGAATTTTGTAAGAGGCTTATTGCTAAACTTAATGTCGGCTCTTTATCGTACCATCTTTGATTCATATTATTATATTATTTCATTACCGTTAATGTGTCAATATTTTCTATTTCAAATCTTTAAATGCGTTTTTTACAAGGACATGAATATCAGGCTTAATATTTATTCCTGATGATTTCAAATGGGCAAGATACTCTATATTTCCTTTTGGTCCTTTTATCGGGGAATAAGTAAGTCCCAACAATCTAAACTCATTTTCTTTAAAAAACTCAATCAAATCAGACAAAATCTTCACGTGAATTTTTTCTTCTTTTATTACTCCGTTGCCGACATCTTCTTTTCCTGCCTCAAACTGAGGCTTAATTAGTGTAACTATCTCAAAATTTTCTTTCAAAAGTTTTTTTAGGTTATTTAAAATTTTTGTTATTGATATAAAAGAAACATCCATTGCACAAAAATCGGCGACAGGTTCATTCTCTCCGTATATAGCATTAAATTCAACATTTTTTATATTTGTTTTTTCAATATTTTTAACCCGTTTGTCTTTTATTAATTTCCACGCTAACTGATTATACCCGACATCGACGGCATAGACTTTTTTTGCACCGTTTTGAAGCATACAATCCGTAAAGCCTCCCGTTGAAGCACCTGAATCTAAACAAATCCTGTCTTTTAAATTAATATTAAATTCTTTGAGTGCTTTTTCAAGTTTAAAACCGCCCCGTGACACATAAGGCATTGTTTTAATTTCAATATTCAGTTTTGAGGAAAAAGCAATTTGAAATCCTGCTTTTGTAATAACTTTATCATCAATTTTTACATCGCCTGCCATAATTGCAGCCTGAGCTTTACTTTTAGTTTCAAAAAAATTATGTTCAACCAAAACCTCATCAAGTCTTTGTTTTTTTGCTTTTTCCGTCATTTATACCTCAATATTAAAGACTTTAAGTGCATTTTTTGTAGTTATTTCACAGACAGTATCATAAGAAATACCTTTAATTTCAGCTATTTGCTGAGCCACATATTTTACATAAGCAGGCTCATTTTCTTCCCCTCTGTGAGGATGCGGGGTCAAAAACGGGCAATCAGTTTCTAACATTAGTCTTTCAATCGGCACTTCTTTTGCAACTTCTTTTGGCTTTTGTGCGTTTTTAAAGGTTACAATTCCTCCCAAGGCTATATAATATCCCTTATTTACACATTCTTTCATAAATTCGGGACTTCCTGAAAAACAGTGCATAACGATATCTATATCCTTACTTGCATACTCATTTAAGATATCAAATGCATCTTTATGAGCTTCTCTTTCATGAATAATAAGGGGTTTTCCCGAATCATTCGCAAGTTTTATTTGTTCAGTAAAAACAGCTTTTTGACTTTCTCTGACTTCTTCTTCTTTATCCCAATAATAATCAAGTCCGACTTCACCAACTGCTTTAATTTTTGGGTGTTTTAAAAGTTCTGCCATTCTTTTTTTTGCATTTTCGTCAAAATCTTTGATTTCGGAAGGATGTACACCTATTGCACCATATACGTTTTCATATTTTTCCGCAAACTCAATAATCTCATTCCATTTGGCAACCTCAACACCGGGAAGAATCATCAATCTGACATCATTATTTTTTGCATTTTCAAAGACCTCATCGAGTCTTTCTTTATATGTTTCAAAATTAACATGAGCATGTGTATCAATCAGCATTTTTTGAAGTTCCCCCTGTTATTTTATTCGGATTTTCTTCCGCAAGTTTTAAATCGTCTTTATATATTATTGAATTTATATTTCCGCCAAGAAGAATTAATATAGATGTATAATAAAGCCAAACCATCATCATGGTAAAAGCCCCCAAAGTCCCGTAAACTCTGTTATAAGTATTCAGATTACCCACATACAATGAAAATCCCCAAGAACCTATTAACCAAAAAATACAGAAGAATAATGTTCCGGGAATAACACTTCTTTTTTTGGTTTCAAACGTAAATGCAGGCAAAACGTAATAATTAATAGACGATACAAAAAATAAAAATATAAAAGCTATGGGCCATCTTAAAAATAAAATTAGGGATTGCACTGTTGATGAAATATTAAAAACAATCGCAAGATAGAATAAAATTACTTTGCCGAATACAACTAAATTCATAGCTATAAAAAGTACAAAGGCATTTGCAAAAACCATAACTATTGATAATATTCTTGTATAAATTAAAGAACGGGTTTCATTTATTCCGTAAGCTCTGTTAAGACCTTTTATAACACAATAAATAGCATTTGAAGAAAGAAAAATCGTAACTAAAATACCGATAATTGCAACTATTTTACCCTGTTTAAATATCATAACTTCATTTAATACATCCCGAATCAAGTTATAAGCATCAGCCGGCAACATATGGCTTAAAAAAGCAAATACATGCACCATTAATGACTTTTTACCAAGAAATCCGAATAATGACATAATGAAAAATAACAAAGGGAAGATTCCAAGCATCATCCAATATCCCATTTCTGCCGACATTCCGAGATAGTCATATTCAAATATTTTCATTACAAAATTTTTCAAATACTTCATTAAATATCCTTTAATTCTTCAAGAACTTTGTCTATTGCAATATTCATTGGTTTTTTGATAGTGCAGCCCGCAGCATTTGTATGTCCGCCGCCGTTAAATTTTGATGAAATTTTTGCAACATCAATATTTTTTGAGCGAAAACTTATTTTTGTAAATCCGCTTTTTAATTCTTTAAAAAGAATTGCTACCTCTACCGTATTAATTTCTTTTAGAAGTTCAACGATTCCCTCCGTATGGTCAGATTCTGCATTAAATTTTTCCAAATCACTAAGCGTAACCGTTGAATAAGCTATTTTTCCGTTATTTGTAAATTTTGTATTAGAAACCGCATAAGCACTGAGCATAACCATAGGTTTCGGTTTATTACCATATATTTGACCGGCAATATATGAAGGCTCAATATTTTTCAAAAGAAGTTTTGAACAGATTTCCATTGATTTCGGAGTAGTTGAATTATATTTAAAACAACCTGTATCAGTAATTATTGAAGTATAAAGAGCAGTAGCAATATCTTTTGTAATCTCTATATTTAACTCTTCAAAAAGTCCGAACAGAATTTCACCGGCAGAGCTTGCATCCCCGTCAATAAGATTATACTCACCGTAATTATTATTTGTTTTATGGTGGTCTATATTTACTTTAAAATTAGCATTATTAAAAGTCTTTTCCGCAACCGACATTCTGTCTTTTGATGCCACATCAATTGCTATTGCAATATCATATATTTTATCGATATTAAATTT
>JAFSWA010000045.1 GCA_017444705.1 bacterium | reverse complement strand
TGGAGGAAATTGACCCTTGCCGAAAAAGTAATTTATTGAAAGTCCTTTATTTGTCCTGTCAATTCCATATTGACAGCCTGCGTACACATGCCCCTCTTTCATAAGTTTAAGAAATCTTTTCAAATACTCAATAAAACTTTCTGTTGCTTTTTTTGCACAATCACCAATACTTTCATAATATTGCGAATCATTCGGATTTTCTACATTGTCAAGCGGGAATCTAAAATAATCAAAACCGTTTTGTCTGCATAAACTTCTGTAACTTACAGGTGCATCTTCCCTAAAATCAATAATTCCGTTAATCCCCATTTTTTTAAGCATATTTAAATCCTGAACACTTCGTTGTTCAAGTGTCGGACCGCTAAGCGAAAAATTTCTCAATACCCTTAAATTGGGTATTCGTAAGTCTCGCAGCTCCTGTAAATTTCTTATTAAATTTTTACCTGAAACACTTAACATTTCTTTTTAATTCACCTACTTTTCTTAAAATATATTTTTCAAAAAGTTCACTTTTGTCACCTAAAATTTTAAGCTCAGCTTTTTCTTCCGGAGACATTACTTTTAAGGTTTTCCAAACTTTCCTGAAAAGGAAATTAATTGTGTTATTTATATCTCTGTCACCGTTGATTCTTGCAATGCTTGGTGATGCGAAGCTTTTACCGTTGGGATTATTCAGAACATAATTATAAACAAGTGCGGCATTTGTTCTGTGAACACCGTATTGGCATCCGATATATGCGTGTCCTCTGTTCATAATTCTAAAAAATTGCTTTAATTGCTCAATAAAATTCGGAGGTTGTGCGATAGTTTTTTTGCCGGAAGAAATAGTATGATTAAAATCGAAATTACAATAGTTTAGCCCTGCATTATTGCATGCATTTTCAATCAGAGGCTGCGTTCCGCCTCTAAAATCGACAATTGTAGTTACTCCTTGATTTTTTAAATCCTGCAAAATTCTCGGACGTGTTTCAAGTGTCGGACCTGCCGCAATTGTGGGAGTAATATCTCTTATTTCGGGTATTCCGTACCCATTCAAAACTTGTGCTATTCTCATTTTTTAACCTTTCGCTATTCTTTTAATGCAGCTGAATTTTAAAAATTGCTCAATTATAATTTTATATTAAGAAATGTTAATAATATGTTACAAATGAAATTAAAAAAGCAATTTTTTATAAAAAAAATACTTTATATAAGTGAGGGAAAAGTAAATAGAAAAAAGGGAACTAAAATGGGGTTCAGGCCAAAAGATCAGATAGATATGATGTTAATTCAGAAATATGCGGAAGAAAAGGCAGATAACAGTCAGCTTTATACATTAGTTAATCCTAATGATATGATGGTTGCTATGCGAGATTATTCTTCTGTACAAAGAAATTTCTTTGAATTAAGCGGAAAATTAAAAAATCTTTGTAAAAATGTAAACGCAAAAGCCGCAGCATACAGACCTTCCCGCTTACCTTCACCGCAAGCACAGGCATAAAATTTTTATGTTAAAATGATTTTATGGAAATTATTTTAGCATCAACTTCTCCGAGAAGAAAAATGTTACTTAAAAAAGCGGGAATAGCGTTTAAAATTGTTCCCCCATCTTATGATGAAGAATTTGAAACCCTTGATTTTACATTTGATAAAATTGAAACTGTTTCTTTAAAAAAAGCTCTTTCCATAAAAGATAAAATTGAGCCGGATTCCGTTATAATCAGTGCCGACACTGTTGTTGTGTTTGACAATAAAATTTTATTAAAGCCAAAAGACAAACAAAATGCATTTGAAATGCTCAAAAAATTGAGCGGAAACGAGCATTATGTCGTTACGGGTTATACTCTTTTGCATCCGCAAGATAATAAAATAATAACCTCACATGTAAAAAGCTATGTTAGGTTTGCAAAACTTTCCGACGAACAAATTCAACAATACATTGATGAATATAAACCTCTTGATAAAGCTGGGGCATACGGGTTACAAGAATTGCCGGCATATTTTAATGCAGAAACAAAAGGAAGTATGAATAATGTTATCGGTTTACCGGTTGAAGAAATTTTGGAAGATTTAAAAAAATTTTAAAAATAATAAATTCCAAATTGCAGAACAGCTTTACTTTTTTGAATTAAATTAGGCAAAAAAAAGCTCCTTTGTGAAGGAGCAATGCTTTAATAGGAAGGGAAGTTAGTTAGGTAGGTAGATTAATTTATGATTTCGTGTTTGTTTGATGTTTCGTTTTATTATTTATTTTTTGTTTCTTATTTATTGCTTACATATATATAAAGTATATTCAAAGTGAAAAATTGCGTAACTAACTAAATTTTGTTACAAAACTTTACATTATTTTTAGAACTTCAATAATAACGGTTTTTTTGATAATATTTAACTATGAATTGTTTAAAGAAACTTTATGAAAAATGGCTGAAAATTGATGATAAGATTAGATTTATCTTTATCGGCGGGGTAAATGCCGCGATTTCATACGTTATTTTTGTAATATTAATTCTGATTTTTGGAGAAGCTCATCACCAACTATGTGTAACAGGGCAATGGGTTTTGTCCTCTTTTACGTCTTACCTTAATCAAAAATTCTTCGTTTTTAATACAAGAGGGAATTATATAAAAGAATACATAAAATGTTGTATGACATGGGTAGTAAGTTATATACTTAACCTAATTGTCCTTGAAATTCTTTTGAAATTTTTAATTAAAAATGTTTATATAGCACAACTTTTATCTATATTCATTGTATCAGTCGTAACATACGTTTTATTCAAATATTTTGCGTTCAAAGTAAAAAAATAGGAAATATATGTTATTATTATAATGAGGTTGAAATGAAAAAACTGATTTAGATATTTCAAAATTAAAAAATTGTTTAGACACTTTGAAAAATTGCACAAAGGATTATACTGATTGCTCAGATAAAAAGATGTGTGAATATATTGAAGATGCATGCGTAAAAAGATTTGAATATGCCGTAGAAACTTCATGGAAAATTATGAAAACGTATTTAAAACTTGAATACGGTAAAAGTGAGTCTGAACTTACAGTGAATAATATTTTTCGATTAATGGAAAGTTATGTTTTTTAACCTCTTGTGAAAAATGGAGAGAATATTACGAAAAAAGAAACAGTACAAGTCAAGAATATAACAAAATTAATGCACAGTATTTATTGAAACTTATTGATGATTTGGTCGGGGACACTCAATATCTTTATGATAAACTCTCGGAAAAAATTGAGGCGTGAATGAAAATTGACGGAATAAATGAAAACGAGCAAGTAATAATTTTGGATATACTCAATAAGTACAAAGATTATTCTTTTTACTATTACGGTTCAAGAGTAAAAGGCACTTTTGAAAAAACCTCGGATTTAGACATTTTAATTAAAGGACAAAATGAAATGCCTGTTTCTGTTTTGGTGGAATTAAAATTTGCATTTGATAACAGCAGTTTGCCGTATATTGTTAATTTTACCGATTATAATAAAATTGATAAAACATTTTATGAATTAATTGAAAAAGACTTAATTCCGATAAATTAAATTATGAAATTTATTTTATTGTAAATATAATATTATATTGTGAGAGGCGGAGGCTCCGCTTTACGGAATATAAAAGCCTCAACCTTGTGAAAATATAGTCTAACAGGCGGTTGCAACAACTACGTTGTGTTAAAATGCAACCGCCTTTTCGTTATTTTAAATACACATATAACATTTTTATTTGACACCCATTCTTTTTTTCTTTTCAATTTCGACGTGAAAAGAAAAAAAGAACCAGTGTCACCGAAGAAAAAAAGAAAAGCACGATTCCTGCGGAAAACTTGATTTTTGCTACGCAAAAATAAAACTATTGCGGCATATGCGGAAGTTATAAACATTTTTTAATGAAACAATGACAAAGCGGCTATTGTTTGAACGGAGTGAGTTTAGCCGCTTTGGGTTGAATTTAAAAATGATATAACTGAAGCATCAGCCGATAGCTTTTTACCTACTTTTGGGCAATGCCAAAAGTAGGACGCCCGAAAGGGCGGAAAAATAAAAACAAACAAACTTTATTTTTATTGAACACAAAGTCATCGGCTTTTTATACAACGAAGTTGTGCCGACGATTTTTACAAAAATGTAACTAATTGCTTGACATGTACAGTAATGACATTTGTAAAAAAATATTAAGACTATATCAAAAAATATTTTGCTGCAATTTTAAATGAGCATAGTTAAAAAGGTAAAAATATGAAAATTAACGTTATTCACTCTTATCAAAATTCTGATATTAAATTAAATAAGGCTTACATATCAAAGCCAAAAATAAACAATGTTTGTGATGTTTTTGAACCGAGTTTTAAAGGTCATTCTAAATTAGAAATTGCACAAAATGCTTTGGATAAATTGAGAGAAAAGCAGGAAAAAGGACAAAAATTAAATCAAAGTGATGAAATTTGGCTTAAACCTTTAAGAAAAGTCTTGGGAACAGAAAGTTTTACGGTTAATAACCCCGATAACCCAAAAGAAACAATATCAATAAACAGTTCTTTAACAACAGATAAAATAAACGAAACAGGCGGTATTGAAGCACTTTCAAATGCTTTGACAACAATGATTGCCGCAACAAAATATAAACCCGAAACGGTAAAAGTCGGCGGTGTAAAGTATAGTGTCCATAATGAAACGATTTCAAAACTTTTAAAAGGTGAATACGATAAAGAATCTTTCAGTCAATTAATGAAATATTTAAACGGGAAAAAAGTTTTTGATTTCACGGATAATCCTCGATACGGGCTTTTGATAGACAAACAAAGAGGAATTGTAAAAACCTGCGGTGCAAGCGAAAATTGGGAAATGAGCGACAGAGCTTGGATAACGGATATTATGAGAGTCGGAGATATTCAAAAATTTAAACGTCCCGAAACCTGGACAACTGCCCTTAATACTATTGGAGAATATTATCATACTCAAAATGAGAACTTTAAAGATTTAATTGCAAACCCTGATTTATACAGAAACGGCGATGCCATGCAGGGTATTCCTCATATTTTTATGCCAAAAACTCTTGAACCTGATGTTAATTGGTTTAATAATAAACGGCTTGAATCACATGGACTTGCACTTAAAGAATTTTGTAACGGAATTGTTGACGGCCTAGTCCGAGGCAGAAAATACGGTTATAAATCAGCAGATGAAATTCCTGAAAATGTCATTGAATCAATAGGAAATCTAACAAAATATTTTAAGGCAATAGATTATCCGACAGCACCTTCTGCCGGAAATTGGGAAGAAATTCCGCTCAAAGGAGGTTTAACATCAGATACGGAGACCATAAGAAGTGCATATTGTGCTTATAAAAACTTAATGTTTAATCCTAAATTTAATAATAATCACGAAATACAAAAAGTTCGTGCAAGAATTAACTGCTATAATCCTGTTAATGAAAATGAAACAACAAAATTGATTAAACAAGGTGAACAAAGAGTAAGGAAAACATATCTTGAAGAAGCACCCTCTATCCGCCCTCATGACGCATCTTTGGCATTTGTAACAACATCTGATATAAAATTGGCGGATAATGTTATTGATGATGTAAAAAAACACGTTGAAATATTGGAATCATTAGAAAAACACTTGGTCAGAGAAAACGGTATTATAAGATATGCTCCGTTTAAATTTGTTTTGAAAGACGGCTCGGAGGCAAAATCACCCGACAGTTATTTGAATCTGAACTACTTTACGGCGGTTGATAAAAACGGAAAATTAAATCTTGAATGGAAAAAAGTGCTTGATAATTTTGCCTCAAAAGATTGTTCTGACCCTGAAATGTTTTTTGCAAGGGCGAAATTATCCACTCCCGACAAAGAGGCTCAATGGTTTATGGTATCAGAAATGTCAACAGGATACGGAAAACAAATTGAAAAATTACTTGATAATGTAAAAAAAGAAAACCGAAAATTAAATCCTACGGAAATAAAATTAGTTAAAAAATTAAGGGAAAAGCAGACAGAATATTTGAACAGAGCTTTATCAAGAATAAGTGCCGAGAACCCTGACAGAGTTTATCAATATAAAGCAAACGGACTAAGTATGTCGCCTGTTACGGTTAGCGAAGCACACCAATATGTAACGGATTTAAACGGCAAACCAAAGATGATGCAGGGAACAAATACCCCGCTCGCTTGGGCTTTGGCATCTTTATATAAAGCATTAAGACAAGAGTATAAAATTATTGAAAAACTCTGAATATTTTTCATAAAATCTTAAATATCGTCAGGTTTTTTACCCATTAAGAATATCGGTAAATCATATTTTTGTGCATATTCAAAAGCAAACGACCATGAGTTGTTTAACTCTTCAACAGAATCACCCATAAATATTATTCCTTTAAGCTCCGGATTATAGAGGTTTATTTCATTATGTTTAAAGTCTGAATTTTGCATAATTCTGTTTTCAGATTCTTTGTATGCATTTTTCAAATCCTCCGCTTTTATTGTTGTTCCGTTTGAAAGAGTAATATCTTCAAATTGTGATAGAAATTCTTTATTTACTAATTTTTTATATATTTCACAATAATCTTCTTCCGAAATATTATATTTTTTATTTAAAGATGCCAAAAAATCTCGTCTTTGGTATTTTCTGCAAGAATATTTTTCATTAGGATCAGTCATTGCGGCAAAACTACGGAAATCTCTTTCCTTGCCTGATACTTGGTTTTCGTTTGCTGTGTTAATAACATTTGCGTTTGGTGCATCGAGTAACATCCCGACTCTTTCTCCCCAAAAAGTCGCTTTCTTGTCGGGAGAAATCATTGAGGAACAAATAACAGCTTCATTAAATGGTAATGTTACTTTTCTGATTGTATCAATATCACCTGCATGGAATATAAGTCTTAAATCTCTTTTATTTTTCACCGATAATCCGTACTTCGTCAAATCAGCATTATCCGGCAATTTTGCTATATTCAAAACTTTGTATTTTTTGCCTTTGTATTCTTCCGTCGGAATTTTATTAATATCCAAAATTCTTGTCGGAAAAATCATATTTCCCGTTGAATAATACGCATCAAGTGCTTTTTTCATTGATTCTACTCTGTATTTTAGCTGATTTGAATAATTATTATAAAACGCATCGCTTACCCCTTTTAAATCAGCCTCTCCAAAGATTTCCGCAATAATTAAATCTTCGGGATTTCTGAACATTAAAGCCGCACTGTGAGCATCAATTTTTCCTGTATTAATTTGTTCAAACCAATTATGATTTTTTACAAGTTCAACTATTCTTTTCTTCAAAAATACGGGAAATTTCATTTTTTTCATAATATCATTTGTAATTACCGCAGAAGCCTGTTCATGGTAATTATCGTCAACTCCGCCTAATTTGCCGATATCATGGAAAAGTGCCATTAGCTGTGCTACTGTTTTATCCTGATTTGAAAGTGTATCAAATTTCGGATTAGCCACTACTTCTTTTAATACTTTTAGTATATGTAAATCAACACTGTATTGATGAACTCCATGCGGTTCTTTACCAATAATATTAACAAATTCAGGGATGCCTTTTATAATTGAATTTAAAAATTTATCGGTTTTTTCATCTCCGGTTGTAATTTTATTTTTAAGCAGTAATTTTTCACAAAGGCTTTGGATTTCCGCTTCTTTGGGGTTTGACTTATCTAATCCGTTAAGATTTATAAAACCCTCATAAGTATCTTTATTAAATTCTATATCAAGCTTTTTGAGAATCTGTTTTTGTTCATTTTCATTTAGTGTTTCTAATTTGGCTTTCAAATCCTTTACAAAATCAACCCTTGAATATTCAATAGGTAATCCCTCTTTTCCGTACTTATTTACAATGGTATCAAGATTTAAAATAACGTCTTTATTCTCTTTATTTGCACTAACAAGGAAATTCTGCCAAAATTCATCGTTAGCTTCTTTTGAAACAGGTATAGAATCGGTTATTTTTTCTGTACTTTTTTCAAGGATTTTGATTTTTTCGCTTATAATTTCTTTTGATTTATCGTCATTTGATAATTCTAAACAGTACTTCAACTCATTTAATAATTCATTTTTATCCCTGAACGGTAAAGAAATATCAGGTTTTACAAATACACCTCTTAAAGTTTGTACAATCTCATTACTTTCTTTATAGGCAGGTTCTCCGTCAATGTTACATTTGAGCAAGTATTTTGCATAATCGATATTTTCAGAATTGATTTTTTCTAAAATCGTTCCGATTGAACATCCTTTATACAAAGGCTTTCCGTCTTTTGTTTCCGCTTTTAGTAAATCGTCTAAAATCCCGACAGCCTCAGGTTTAGATTTTTCCAAAGAATAAAATATGTTTCTTATATCACCGGCTTCAAATCTCGGTTTTCCGTTAATTCTTATTTCTTCAAGTTTTCTGAATATATTTACATTATCTTTATTTACGTAATGGCATAAACTACTAATTTCGCTGCCACTAAATCTGATTTTTCCCTCATCATCTTTTTTATTTAAAATTTCATAAATAATATCTTTTTTATCAGGTTTTGCCGCGCTTGTGATTTTGGCAATACAATCAGCACTAAATCTCGGATTACCGTCATCATCTTTCATCTTAATGAGTTCTCTGATAAAATTAATATTTTCGGGTTTTGCAATTTTTGCAATAGGTTCAATATAATATGGCTCAAACCGTAATTGACCGCCTGATTTTATGGTCATAAGCTCTTTTATAAAATCTGTATTTCCCTTATTTGCATATTTTGCTAAATATACTATTTCATGTGCTGCATATGGTTCTTTATTTTCTTTTTTCGTTTTTGCCAATTCTTTTATAAAATCAATATTCTCTGTATTTGCTATTTTTTCTAAATCCGCCAAATTTAAGTCGCTAAATCTTTGTTTCTTTTCATCATTTTGAATAAGTGCAAGTTGTTTTAAGATTTCAAAATTTATTTTTCTTTCCCTGTCATTAAAGAAATATTCAAGAGAAAATTTACTTATAGCAGATTGTCCTTCGGCATTTTTTACTTTAAGAAGCTCTCTTATTTCTTCAATATCATCAGGTCTTGTCAACTTTACAAGTTTCGCAATAGTTTCTCCGTCAAGACTTTCTATTTTTGATAATTCATTAATATAATTTTTATTGTATTCATATGCAATCGGAATAATTGAAACTATATCGTAACCCCGAAACCGTTTTTCACCTTTTTCCGTTGTTTTATTTGCTAATTCTTTTATATAATCAAATTCCCTTTCGGTAAATCCAAAATTGCTGTTTAAAATATTAACAATATCACTTCCTGTAAAAACATTACTACTGTAACATCCGTTAGTAATTTTAATTTCAGAGAGCCTTTTTATTTTTGGTTTTATTCCCTCAAAATATGATATTGCAGATGGCTTTCCGTACCAAGATGCTCTTTTTTGAATTGTTTCTACTAAATCTTTTATATTATATCCACTAAAAATCGGGTTTTCATCTTCTGTTTCCATATTAACCAATTCATAGATATAAGGCATATTATCAGGTTTAGAAACATCTATAAGGGAAGATATATCACCTCCGGAAAATCTTGGGTAGCCTGTTTTATCACAAATTAGGGCATAATTATTAACAAGGTCAACATTACTCATTGTAACTTTTTCTTTGAGTTCTTTTTCAAAACAATAATCAAAGTCAAAGCGTTTCTTATGATTGTACATAAAACCGTTGAGCCAATAATCAATTTCATTTTCACTATGAGGGTATGGGTGTTTTGAACGTAATGCATCGGAAGTTCTTTTAAAAGGACTTGCATTTGCTCCAAATGACGGTCTTGATGATGATTTTACGCCAAATATTACATTATACGGCAGCCCGTCCTTTTTTTCGGTTTCTCCGCCCGGATAAATACTGTATTCTACTTTTTGCTTTTCACTCTCTGCTTGTTGAATCGCTTTTTGAGAATTCAATATTAAATCGCTTTTTTTATTTTTTTTAAAATTCAGCTTGCCGATATTATTTTTATCGTACGAAAAATTATCCATATTAACCCATTCCTAAATAACTATATAAATAAAAAAATATAATTTTTAGTATTTACAGAAAGTTGAAATATCGTAACAAAACTTTATAAAAAGCTGACTTCCGATTCAAACTTCAACATATAGTAACATTTTCGCAGTTAACAAGTATTTAATTAAAAAATTGAAGAAAGAAAAAATAAAATAGAGTTGTAATTTTATAAAACTCCTTTTATAATAAAAGGGAAAGGAAAAGGAGTATTTATTATGGCTAAAGAATGTAGTTTTGATATTGTGTCAGAATTTGACAAACAAGAGTTGGTTAATGCGATAGACCAAGTTCAAAGAGAAATTACAACAAGATTTGACCTGAAAGATTCTAATTCAAAGGTTGAGTTGGATGCGGACAAGTCAATTACAATTACCACAAATGACGATATGAAATTGAAAAATATCACAGATATTTTACAGTCAAAGTTAGTTAAAAGAAATCTCAGTATAAAAATTCTTGACCCACAAACAGTTGAAAACGCACTTGGAGGAAATGTCCGTCAGGTGTTTAATCTTAAAAAAGGTGTTTCTCAGGAGTTGGCAAAGAAAATTGTTGCCGATATTAAAGGTTCAAAATTAAAGGTTCAGCCGTCAATTCAAGGAGAACAGATAAGAGTAACAGGCAAGAGCAAAGACGATTTACAAGACGTTATAAAACTTCTTAGAGAAAATGCCGATAAATATGACATACCATTGCAATTTCAAAATTACAGATAATTTAATTTTTACGAAATAAAAAGAAAAGGCATACAATGTATGCCTTTTTAAATATGTATTTATAAAGTTGTATGTATAATTAATTTTACACCCCTGCAAGCATTTTTTTGACTTCAAGACGTTTAACTTTTCTTGTAGTAGTTTTTGGAAGCCCCTCACGTCTTACAACAATATTTACAGGACGTTTGTATGGTGCCAATTGCATTGAAAGAGTCTTAACCTCTGCTCTGACCATTTTTTCAAGTTCATCATCCGACAAGGATAAATGTTTTTCTTTTGGAACAATAATAGCAACAATTTCTTCTGTTCCGTCTTTTTCGCCGCCTTCT
Organism: bacterium; assembly: GCA_017444705.1. Lineage (GTDB taxonomy): Bacteria > Cyanobacteriota > Vampirovibrionia > Gastranaerophilales > Gastranaerophilaceae > RGIG3525. The sequence goes on along the minus strand of JAFSWA010000045.1, from coordinate 6,398 downwards.
CTTTTTTGTCCGAGAACACAAACTTCTGCAAATTCTTCAGAATTTTCCAAAACAGATTCAACTTCCTCAGGAAATACTTTCTTGCCGCCATTAAGAACAATCATATTTTTAATTCTGCCTGTAATATATATATGACCGTCTTTGTCAATACTTGCAACATCACCGGTATGAAGCCAACCGTCTTTATCAATAACTTCTGCTGTTAATTCCGGTTGATTATGATAACCTTTCATAATCGATTTACCTCTTAGCATAAGTTCACCCGTTTCAGCATCAGTTTTTGCCTCAAACCCCAAAAGCGGATGACCTACCGATTTCATTACATTTCTTTTATCGTAATTAACGGATACAACAGGACTTGTCTCTGTTAAGCCGTAACCTTGATATATTTTAATACCGATAGTTTCAAAAAATTCACCAACAGAGCAATCAAGAGGTGCACCCCCTGTAATACATGCATGGAATCTTCCTCCAAACTTCTTATGAATACTTTGGAAAAGCCATCTTCTTACTCTGAAACTCGGAATTCTTTTTGCAATAAATAACATAAACTTAAACATTGTTTGAATTGTTTTGGGCATATTCTTCAATTCAGCTTCAACACCGGCTTTTAGTAATTTCAAAAATGCCGGTACAACAATCATAAAGTCAACCTGTTTTTCTTTCATTATGCCTAATATATCTTTTGGTTTTAAACTGCTTGTATAATATACCGACAAGCCGAAAGATAAAAATGTTGCAAATCCGACAGTCATTTCAAACAAATGATTCATTGGTAATATTGACAAAACATTCATACCCTTTGATCTGTCTTTAAAGAAAGTATCAGCAAGAGGTTGAAAACCTTGCAGTTGAGAAAATATATTCTCAAACGATATTTCTACACCTTTTGGAGAACCTGTTGTTCCGGAAGTATAGATAATCAAGGCAGTTGATTTTTTACTTCTGTGACGCCACTTACAATCACTTCTGTTTGGTATGGAATAAAGAGTCTGATAGCCTTCTTCATTAACATGCTCATCCATAATAATTATATGTTCAACAGAAGGAATCTCTTCTTTTAACTTATATGCATCATGCTTATGAGCTCTGGAAGCCATTATAATTTTAGGTTCACAATCTTTTAAAATTGAACGAAGTTCATATATCGTTAATTTTATATCCAAAGGAATTGTTGTCATTCCGGCAATAACATTTGCAAAAACACAACTTCCGTACTCAGGCATAGATTCAGAAAGAATTGCTACCTTGTCTCCTTTTGCAACCTGCAAATCATTTATAAAGTATGACGCCAATTTTCTTGACATATACCCGAGTCCCTTATATGTAAATTCCTTCCATCCATATGAAGTTCGCATTGCCAAAGCAATTCTGCTTTCATATTCTAAGGTTTTATTTTCAAGAAATAATAGCATATTTTCTTTTTGTAAAGCCTTTTTTACCATGGATTCATATTTTGTTGTGTTTTCAGTTTCCATATAGTTCCTCACTCATGCCTGTAACAATATTATTATAGCACTATCAATGATTTTGCCAAATTATTACAATAATTGAATATCGCTTCTTTTTTCAATTTTCTCTTTTACTTTCTTAATAAAGTCTCTTGCTTCCGGAGTAGCATTTACCCAATTAACAGCACAGATAGAACGTTGTACCCATACTAACTGCTCTAAAAATTCATATTGAGAATTTAGTGCTTGTAATTTTGAATCAAGATAAACATCTTCTGCATCAATTAGCTGTGCAATTCCTGATTCACCTTTCAAATACATTTGTTTAACATCTTCATAATTTTCTTGAGCAGCATACATAGCTTTATAATTCTTTTCAATACTAAAATATTCTGCAATAGCTTTGTTAATTACCGAGCGAATTCTGCTTTCCAATTCCAATTTTACGGAATCCGAATATCTGTATAATTCATCTCTTTCTGCTTTTACTCTTGCAATTTCCGCAAATTTTGTACCACCTTCAATAGGTTTCCATTGAGCAAATATGCCAAACTTCAAGTTAGTTGAATTAGGGTGTCCCATATTTATAGGAATATGTGCACCCCCGGGTCCCAATGGTTGCAATACATGTACATCTTTTGCGTATGATGGATTCATCAATGAAGTATATTCCAAAGATAATTTTGCATCCGGCAAAACAAACTTTTGAACATACATACCCATTTCATAATCTTTCATTTTTATTGCCGCACGGAGTTTTGCCAATTCCGGTGAAACCTTATATGATTCGTCAACCAACATCTGAGTAAATTCTTCAAGATATTTTGGTGTTGACACATAATCGATAATATTAATTTCTCTTGTATAGAACGCAGGATCCATTGCATTCAACGGAGCTAATTCAAAATCTGTTTTTTCATCACGGTTTAACATTTTATTAATCGTAATTTTTAAGTTTTTATATTCAGCATTCATATCAAGAAGTTTCTGTTCACTTATATTAAGCTGAGAAGCCCATCTCATAATTTCTTCTTTTCCGCTGTCACCTTTTTTCTCACGAACTCTGGCAATAGCAAGATTTTCTCTCGCATCTTTTACATGCTCTTTCTGAATATCAATTGCATTTTTTAACTTCATCATATCAATGTATAAAAGAGCAATATCAATACCCATATTTTGTTCCGTCATAAATTTTTCATGTTTAGAAAAATCTAATTTCTTTTTATGAACTAAAATATTTGTAACCAATGCCGGTGAATAAATAACTTGGTCTAAACCTATTCTGAATACACCTGTTTTCTCAGGATATGAAAGTGCAGTAGAATCCGCATACGCATTGTTGTACTGCTGATATCCTAGTGTCATACTAAATGTCGGCAAATATCTCAATGTCGCTGCAACCGCAGCTCTTCTTGCAGCTTTAACCAAAAGGGCTTTTCTTTCAATATCAAGGTTCTGTTTTTCTAACGTATCGAAAACCGCAGATAAAGTGAAAACTTCTTTCGGTTTATGAGAAATAACCTCAGCATTATTCAAAACTCTCAGGTGAGGCTGATATCCGATAGCATCCGCCGTATCTTTATTTATATAAACAACTTCATCTTCATAAAACTGCAATTTACTTGTTTGAGGAGCACCTTTGCCCATTAATACCCCTTTAATGTTGAACGAGGTTTGTTCCGCAATTTTCCTGTCTAAATCAATTGCACCGATACCCATCAATACACCATCTTCAACATCTTCTTTCCCCATTGTCGAATATGTGTATAAATGTTTTTCATTAAGTTTATCAATTAATTGTTGTTTCTTATCATCCGTTAAATTATACATCGGTGTAAAGACAACAGCGTCACAGTCTGACGGAATTTTTGATAAAACCGTTTCAATATCATTGTTTGTCGGAATAATAACATATTCAAATCCCTGCAATTTATCCCCGACTGTTTTATGCCAATCTGTTTTTAAATTATAATAATTTTCATTCATCAAAACTGCTAATTTTTTAAAGTTAACCAATCTGTGGAAAGACTGAATACCTTTTACCGATTGAGAAATCGGGTTAAAGAAATTTTGTCCCAAATCTCTTAAACCGTATTGGTCAATTGTAATAGCGAATTTTTTTCTGTCATTTTTTGCATTCAAATATTGAGATGACATATATCCCAACGAAATTACAACGTTTGCGTTTGAAGCCAAAGCTTTGTCTGAAAGTTGTTTGACTTTTGCTTCCGTCCAATCACCTGTAAAGACAAGATTTTTAGGGAAATTTGCTTTAAAATCCGGTGCAGATGTAATCGTAATAGCTTTTTTAAACTGTTCTAAAATAGCATCATTTCTGCTTGACGGACCATCAAATATAAAAGCATAACTCAACGTTTTTGCATTTTTAGCATATGTTATTTGCTTTATATTCGGGTGAGCTCCTTGAATGGCAAGCATTTGAGCTTTCATTGCTTCTGCTTTCATTGCTTCCGCTCTTGCTTTTGCCTGTGCATCTGTCTGATTAGCACTTTCGGAAGCGATTTTTGATTCATCACTCGTTAATGTAATTTCTTTTTCGACAGCCATAACAAAACCGGACTGTAATCCCGCCATTAATAAGCATAAAACTGCCGCAATAATCCTTTTCATAATATCTCCTTTTATTTTATCTCTCATTTGTATATTATTTTTTAATTTACATAAATTCTAATTTAAAATAATCTATATTTCAAGTATAGATAGTTATTGTTACATTTCTTTACATTTAAATAATTTAAAAAAACTTGGGTTTTAAAGTTTCAGGCAGAGATTGGAAACCGTTAACAGATTTTTTTTGATTTTTAATTGATGCCTGATATCGTTTTTTTGTGGAATAATTTGTCATTCCCGCAACAAAAAAGCCCATTACCCCTATTGCAAAAACATAAGGTAAACCGGATATCAGAACTTTTTGTTTTACAAGGGATTTGTACATGTTTTCAATGGTAGTGCCTCGTTTTTGTGCAAGGTTTTTTGCCAATTCTTCAATTTTATCAAACGCAGGAACTTTCAGGTTTTTGTCTATCATATCCTTACACTTTCCGAATTTATACAACAATTTTTTAAACCCTTCTTCAACTAATTCACTTCCGGTTATAACGTACATTCCTACAATCGGAAAACGGGTCGCCGTTTCTTTCAAATTTTCTTTACCTCTGTCTGCCGAAGCACCAAAATATCCCAAACCGCCAACCAATACGCTGGTTGTCAACTGTCCTTTGCTTAAAACAAGTTTATTATTCTGACTGTTAAAATCTATACAAAAATATTTATTTACAAAATCCTTTAATTTCGGCGAATTTTTAAATAACTTTGTTCCAGGAGCAACTATCATTTCAGAAAGATTTTGCAATATTTTGGAGTTTTTTCCTCTTGCGGCAAGCAAAACACCAAGTCCTAATAGCCCGGCATATATTCCTCCCGCAAGTTTGATATGCTTTATTGCACTGTTTTTTACTTTTTCCTGATGTACTTTATCCTCACTTTTATTTTCAAGTGACGCTATATTTTTAAAATCACTCTTCTTAAAAACTTTTAATGTAAAAAGATTTTTTATATAATTAAGTGAAAATTCAGTAAGAGGAATTGCCGTTGCGGCAAGTGCAATTGCTGCTTTTACAGGCAGCACCCTATTATTTAACATCTTGTTTGCTTTTGCATTTTCCAAAAGCTTTACCCCGGTTGTCGCAACAGCCTTTTTCATTTCGTCTGACAATTCTTTTGAAAAAAATTTCCTCGCAATTTTTTGCCCTAAAATCGTCGGGACAAAATACATTAAGCTTTCCTCTGACATCTCTAAAAAAGCATTTTCTGACAAATCTGCAATACTTCTTGAAAAAACAGCCTTTGGAATCAAACACGTAGAAACATCCTGTATAAATCTTGATGTAGAAAGTCCTGATGCCTGTTCCTGATGTCTTACAAACTTTGCCATCGGCTTTAAATATTTTGGTAATGTATTTATCAATATTTTATTTTGCATTTTATATTCCTTATTTTCGACTTTAAAAAACTATCATCCGATAAATTTGTCGAAACAAAGAAAATTTAAGACAGACAAATCTATCAGGATTTAACTGCCTTTTGACTAAAACTCATAATAAAATAAGGCAGTTAAACTTAACGGCACCACCAATAAAAATTGAGCTTTAAAGATATGTTACTATTCATAGTAACATAATATAATAAAAAAAAATTTTTGTCAACAATAAAATCATAAATTTAATGATTTAACCATGATTACTCCAAACGGATGATTTTTTCATGTCCCATGCCGTACTCATGCCAAAATTTGTTATAATAAAAACATAGTTTAATATTACTGAATAAAATGAAAGAGAGACAAATGGCATTAGCATTTACAGATAATGAAGAAGAGGCACAAACGGCACTTGAAGCTGCAAGAGAATTTCACGAAAAATATCTTTTGCATAGTGAAGTAAAAGATTTGAATCTTGCAATTGACTATTATATAAAAGCAGTAAAATTAAATCCTAATATGCCTGAAACATATTACAGGCTTGCAAATTTATTATATGAGAACGGACAAATAAGTCTTGACGGAGCAATTGAACAGTGCAAAGCAGCCGTAAAAGTTGCACCGGGTAACGCAGACGCACATTTATATACCGGATATTTTATGACTCTTGCAGGTAGATATATAGAAGCAAATTTTGAATTTGAAACAGCAATAAAGCTCGACCCGATTGGCTCAGCTCGTGCAAGATTAACCCTTGCACAGTCAATTATAAAAGAGGCAAATATTGAAAATGTCGGTTTGAAAAATAAGTTCAAAGCAATATACTATCTTGCAACAGGAACTTTGATGTCTGCGTGGAATATGCCGACAATAAAAATGATTATTAAAAATCTGAGGGAAAATTTTTCCGTTCTTGAATTTGGGTTAAAAGCTGAAACATATATCGG
>JAFSWA010000044.1 GCA_017444705.1 bacterium | reverse complement strand
TTTCTTTTACACCGTATAAGTTTTCAAGATCTTTTACGTTATCATCGCTGACAAAACCAAGGTTTACACCGATTTTTGCTAAAGCTTTTTGAAGTTTTTGAACATCAACCTTAGAACCGTTCATACAGTCAATGCCTGTGTATTCTTTTGCTTCTTGAGCGATTTGTTTCAATGCTTCAAAACCGTTAGCTGCATTTAATTTTTTACCTGTGAACGGACTTACTGTTTCGTTACCGAATACTTCTGCACCGTCAATTTTTCCGTTTTTGTTCAGGTCTGACATTGCCAACATTTTGTCTCCGCCTGTTGCTGCTCCGTCTGCGATACCGTTTCCTGTTATATCAATACCGTAGTTTGTATTTGTTTTTATGGTTGAAACCATACCGTCTTTGTTTGTATCCAATATCAACGGATCTTTGTATTTGTAGCTGTATGTACTTGATGATGATGTCGTTTTTGTATTCTTTTTAATGTCGCCTGCACTTAATGAAAGTTTTTCCATTATTTTTGAAACATCAGTTGTTTTTTCGGAATCTTTGACTATATATCCGCCTCTGACAACTATATTTTGAACTATATCGTTGTTGCAAGCATTTTGCCCGTTAATATTTACATATCCGTCACTTGCTGTAATACCGACATTGTATTTTCCGTTGTTTAAGAAGTTAATATTTACGTTTTTAACTCCGTTTATATTGTAGTAATCAGTTTTTGTAGTTTCTGTTGTAACTTCTTTTTCTCTTTCAACATCTAAGTCAGCTACATTTTCCAAATCATTACTTGTAGTGGTAGTTGTTGTTGTTTTCTTTCCTGTTACCGTTGTTACACCTTTTTTATTTGTATGTGATGATGTGATTTTATTAGATGTTGTTGTTTTGCTTGATGAAGTCGTTACTTTCTTACCGTCAAGTGTATAAACATTATTCTTATCATCTCTGTATCCGATTTCATAATTGTCGCCTTTTTTGTACAACAAGTAATATGGATTTCCTTTTGCTGTTTGTTTTGTTAAGTCAAGTTCTCTTAATTGAGTTTTTTGTGCATCAGTCAAGTTATATTTGCCTGCAACTTCATCAAGATTGTCTTTTCCTGTTAATTTTTCAGTTACAACAGTGTCATATGAACTGCCCATATATGTTTCTTGTTCAAGCAAATCTTCAAATCCGAAGTCTGTAAATTTGCCTTCTTCAAATGAGAAGTCTAATGTCTTAATGTCCTGAGGTCCTCTGCCTGTGATATTAATATCAACATTATCGCCCCAGAATCCGATTGTATTTTTGCTTGCGTCTGAATTTACATTATAGTCATCACCGAAGAAGCCTAAGACTAATTCTCCGTCAGCTTTTTTAACATCAACGTTATTTGCAATAATTCTTACGTTGTCTTTGCCTTGACCTGTTGAAACATAGTTCTGTCCGTCTGTTTTATCTAAATTGCCTTTTACAAGAACTATATCATCATCTTCTTCCGCACCGCATTCAGGGTGATTCATTCCTGCTTCAATTGCAAAATTGCCGCCAACTTGCAAATTGATGATGTCATTATCTTCTCTTGTGGTTATTTCCGCATTACCGCCAACAACTGCGTTGATTTTATCTTCTCCGCAAAGCCCTGTATCGATAGATAAGTCATTTGATACAATTGCAGTTATGTCTTGATCGCCGCAGCCAGTATCAATTGATGCGTTTTTAGCCGTAACTTTAATAGTTGAATGTCCGTCGCCTGTGTTGATTGTTACATTAGCATTTGTGGGTAATGATGTAACCTTTTGTCCGTTTTGAAGTGCGTTTACTAAGCTCATTTTAATACTCCTTTTAAAATATTTAATCCGTACATCTATATAAAAACAGATATATAAAAAATATTGCTAAAATATATACAAATTAGCTTAATAAAACTTAATATTTTTAAAAATCAGTTAATATTATTACGTTTCAGGATTTCTTTTAATTCTTCAATTTCATATTTCATACGATTCATCTGGCAAGAAACAGGGTCGGGGATTTTGTTGTGAGAAAGTTCACCTTGAATGAAAACCCTTTGTTGAACAACTCTTCCGGGAATTCCGACAACGGTTGAGTGTTCGGGAACGTTGTCTATTACGACTGAACCGGCACCTATTTGGGAATTTGAACCGACATTTATTGCTCCCAAAACTTTTGCACCCGCCCCTATTGTTACAAAATCACCTATTGTCGGGTGTCTTTTGCCGGATTCTTTACCTGTCCCGCCAAGAGTTACTCCTTGATATAAAAGCACATCATTTCCGATAATTGTTGTTTCTCCGATAACAACACCCATTCCGTGGTCTATAAAAAATCTTTTGCCTATTGAAGCTCCGGGGTGAATTTCTATACCTGTTATAAATCTTGAAAATTGTGAAATCAGTCTCGGGATAAACGGGATATGCCAATTTTTTAATTTATGAGCGATTCTGTGCATAATTAGTGCATGTAAACCGGGGTAGCAAAAAAGCACCTCAAAAATATTTTTTGCAGCGGGGTCTTTTTTGTATATGGTATTAATATCTTCGCAAATTACTTTTATATAGTTGAACATAAGTTTATTATACCAAAAATTTTGCTAATTATATAATAAGAATTTTATATTTTTTAAATTTTTGTAATTTGATTAAAAAAGAAGTACGGTTAAATACCGTACTTCTAAAATCTGTTATGCTTCAATTTTTTCTTTTGGCTTTGCTTTATTTTTAATATTTTTATATATAGTATAAGCCGTAATTAAAGCCGCCGTAATACCAAGTGCAATTGCGGTATTTTTCATGTTAAATTTTCTTACAGCTCTTTCAATACCGTCTGAGCCTTTTTTCATCAGGGGAATCATCTCGCCGGCTTCGTTTTTTGTAAATTGAGGAGTAGCAAAGAAATCTTTGACGGGAGTTGGAATTAATTTACTGAAAGCACCGCAGATAAGAGTAAATGCACCTGTTGTCTTTGTTACGGCATTCGTTACACTGTTTGTTGTTCTGTCAATACCGTCAGTTACCGCATCTACACTGTTGGCAATTTTATCAGCACTGTTTCTTATACTTTCTGGATTAATTTTTGCCGTTTCTGTTTTTTCAGATGTTGTTTCGGTTTTTGGGGATGCTGTTTCAATTTCAGTGAGAGCATCGCCTTTAAAAGCTACTTTTTTTACGGCATAAGTTGCCGGATTACAGGGAATTGAACCAATCATATTTTATACCTTCTTTACCTTTTTACATTTATCCTAAAACATGTAAAGATGAAAAGTTGCTAAAATTAAGTAAATTTATTTAACAAAACTTTACATAATATTTATTTCAGATTAGCAGACTGTTAAAAGTAAAATTATATTATGGCTTTTCAATATTCAAATAAATATCAAATCCTTTTTTACCCTGATATTTTGATGAAATTTTAATTTTTAGGTATTTACTAAGTAAAAATGCATTGTAAAGCGGTAAATTATTAATTACTTCTTTTTTCTCATTCAATTCCAATTGCGGATATATTTCAAAAATGCTCAATTCTGGCGGATATTTCGGACAATTTTTATCGGAAAGAATTTCTATATGAAGAAAATCCTTTGGCTGAGATGTTTCATTAGCACTTAGACCCTGTTTTTGAACTTCTTCGATTAGCGGATTTTCAAGTTTAATTGAAACGGCTCCGTAGTCGTTGTCCTTTATCAAATTAGCCGTCATATATTTTATAATTTTCTTTAAAACATTACTATCCGTATAAACGGTTCTTTTTTCAAGTGAGGAACTGTCAACTTCAAACTTATAGTTATCAAATTGCTCTTTGAAATCTTTAACAGTATTGTCAACAGCATCAATTACATCAAATACTTTAAATTCAAAATCATAGTTATTTGATTCTAATTTTGCACCTTCTATTAATTTATCTAAAAAATTCAGCAGTTCAAATGCGTTTTGATTTATTACATTAAGGTATTTTTTCTGTTTTTCGTCAATTTTTCCGCTAAGACCTTCTAACATAGCTTGTGAAAAACCTGTTATTGAGTGCAGCGGTGACAATAGTTCGGTTGAAAGTTTTACCAAAAGATTATTTTTTGTCCTGTTTATTTTTTTTGAAGTCTCATATTCAGTCATAAAAGATGTTATAGTTTTGTGTTTTTGAGTAACATCTCTAAGTGAAAAATAAATCTGTTCGGGGTTTTTGTTTGAGGCTTTAATTTCGACAAAAACATCGGAGTCTTTCAGTTTTAAAGTACAGATGTTATTTTCTTCCAAAAGTTCATTTGATAATAAATTAAAATCACAGTCAAAAAGATTTTCGGGCCTTAAATCTTCATCGGATTTCCCGTCAAGATTCAAAAGCCTTTTTGCATAAGAATTATATTTTAATAATTCAAAATCTTTTGAAAATACAATTACCGCATCGGGAAATTGTTCAAGTTGTGATAATTTATTTTTTTTAAACAGAAATGAAAATATACTCATACTTCCTTTATTTAACACTTTTTTGAGTTTTTTTTAAAGTATGTTGTATAAAAATCATACAAACAGATGAGAAAAATAAAATATTGTTTATTGATTTAAGGTAAAATTAATGTATCAAAGCCGTTATGGAATAATACAAATAAGAAACCGCATTAACGAAAACGACTCCGCTTTCCCAAAGCATATTATTAATCGGTTCAAATACACATAAAATCAAAAAAAGTGCAAAAAGTCCGTTATTACCCATATTACAATAAATCGGTTTAACCTTTGGTACTATGTATTCAAAAATTTTACTTCCGTCAAGAGGCGGAACAGGAATAAGATTGAAAATCCCGATTACAAATTCGGAATACGCACCAATCCAGCAAAAATAAATAAAATTATTCATAATTATTGAAGTGTTTTCGTATTTTGAAAAATAACAATAAAGTATAGAAAAAATGAAAGATATAATAATATTTGACAATGGTCCCGCAAAAGAAACAACCGCATCAGAGTATGAATGTTTTAATTTGTTGGGGTTTACCGGACAAAGTCCCCAACATAACCCAAAAAATAAAAGACAGAGCAATGAAACTTTTCCCATATGAACCATTGGATTAAGAGTAAATCTGCCCATTAATTTTGCTGTGTCATCTCCTTGCCAATATGCGGTAATTGCATGTGCAAACTCATGAATACAGGTTGAAAATATCGATATTGTTATCCAAAAAATATAGAATCTCGGATCTGATAAAAGAGTCAAAATAAACATCTATACTTCCTTTTTCACAAAGGATAACATTTTATTAAAAAATTTTCAATACAAAACCATGCCGAAATTAAATAAAGGCATGTAAAAATTAACAAAAACAGTCTAAAAAATAGGAAAATTTTGACAAATCTTAATAATTTTAACATTAAATTAATCTTTTTTTACATAAGAAATGGCGAATTTGTGAGCTGAAAGTATTGAATTTATTGAGTTTTATTCCAAAATGTCATTTTTTCAGGTATAGTATGAAAAAAGTACTTGCATTTATTAAAAATATAGCTATAATAATACTTGTAGTTTAAAGGAAAGGATTCTACTATGAACAAAGAAGAATTAGTACAAGAAGTCGCAAAATGCGCAAAAGTTTCACAAAAAGAAGCTGCTGAAGTAATCAATTGCTTCATGTCAACAGTTCAAACAACTGTATCAAAAGGAAAGAAAGTAACATTAGTTGGTTTCGGTACTTTTGAAGCAAGAAAAAGAGCTGCAAGAACAGGTCGTAACCCTCAAACAGGTAAAGCAATTAAAATTGCTGCAAAAACTGTACCTGTATTCTCAGCAGGAAAAAGATTCAAAGATACTGTTAATAAATAGTTCTTTGAAAACAAAAATTTGCCCCGCAGCTTAGCTTGCGGGGCATTTTTTATAACAAAAATATGCCTGGCTTGGGAAATTTACTCCAACCCAACCCTCCCTTAAAAATTAGGGGAGACACTGCCGAAGAAAAAAAGTTGCCGATGGCAAGTTTTTAGGAGAGGAAATTTGTTTGATTTTGACAGACAAAATTAATATAAAAGGCGGGTTTATCCCGCCTTTTTAAATCTTATGTCGGAATATAATTATTACATCATTCCGCCCATACCGCCCATACCGCTCATATCAGGCATTGCAGGTTTATCTTCTTTTATATCAACAACTGCGGCTTCTGTTGTTAATAGCATTGAAGCTACCGATGCCGCATTAACAAGTGCTGAACGTGTAACCTTTGCAGGGTCAACAATTCCTGCCTGGAACATATCAACTTCTTTGCAAGCGAGTGCGTCGTAGCCTGTTGTCTCAGTTTTTGCGGTTCTGACATTTTCTACAATTACATCACCCTTTTCGCCTGCGTTTTGTGCAATCTGCTTCAACGGAATATGTAATGCTGCTGTCAAAATTCTATACCCGATTTTTTCATCTTCTGTTTCAAATTGAGTTTTTTCGTATTCTTTTTCAAGATACTGTTGAACTCTAATTAACGCAACGCCGCCGCCGGGGACAATACCTTCTTCCTGAGCTGCTCTTGTTGCATTCAAGGCATCCTCAATTCTGAGCTTTCTTTCTTTTAATTCAACTTCGCTTGCAGCACCGACTTCAATTACCGCAACTCCGCCTGAAAGTTTTGCTACTCTTTCTTGCAATTTTTCTCTGTCGTAATCCGAATCACTTGCTTCAATCTGAGCTTTAATCATTTTTACTCTGTCTTTTACAGCAGTTTTTGTTTCTTCGCCTACAACAATTGTTGTTTCATCTTTTGTAACGGTTACTCTTTTTGCCTGTCCGAGCATTTGCGTTGTTACGTTTTCCAATTTAATTCCAAGCTCTTCGGTAAACATTTGACCGCCTGTTAAAACAGCTATATCTTCTAACATAGCTTTTCTTCTGTCGCCAAAGCCGGGAGCTTTAACTGCAACAGCTCTCAATACTTTTCTCATTGTATTAACAACTAATGTCGCCAAAGCCTCACCCTCAATATCCTCAGCAATAATCAAAAGTGATTTACCCTCTCTTGCAACTTGTTCCAAAATCGGTACAAGGTCGGAAATCAGATTGATTTTCTTATTAACACAAAGAACATATGCATCTTCAAGATTTGCTTCCATTCTTTCGGCATCCGTGACAAAATAAGGTGAAATGTAGCCTTTATCAAATTGCATACCTTCAACGATTTTCTTTTCGGTACCGATTGATTTTGATTCTTCAACTGTAATTACGCCGTCAGTACCGACAGCTTCCATACAGTCTGCTATATATCCGCCGATTTCTTTGTCATTGCCTGCGGAAATTGCAGCAACTTGTAATCTCATTTCTTTTGAATCAACAGGTTTTGACATTTCTTTAATTTTTCCTGTTGCCATTTCAACGGCTTTATCAATACCTCGTTTCATTCCGACAGGGTTAGCACCTGCCGTTAAGTTTCTGATACCCTCTCTGACGATAGCCTGAGCTAATACTGATGCTGTTGTTGTGCCGTCACCTGCAACATCATTCGTCTTTGAAGATACATCTTTTAACAATTGTGCACCTGCATTTTCCAAACAATCATCCAATTCAATTTCTTTTGCAATTGTAACACCGTCATTAACGATTTGAGGTGAACCGAATTTTTTCTGCAATATTACATTTCTGCCTTTTGGCCCTAATGTAACTTTAACAGCATCTGCCACTGCATCTATACCTTTTAAAAGGCTTTTTCTTGCTTCTTCATCAAATACAATTTTTTTAGCCATTTTCCTCTCTCCTTATAATAAAATACCTAAAACATCTTTAATTGAAAGAACTTTGAGAAGTTGGTTGTCAAGCTTGACATCTGTTCCTGAATATTTTGCATATAAAACTACGTCGCCGACTTTAACTTCCATCTGTTCTTTTTCACCGCTGTCAAGAGTTTTTCCGCTTCCTACTGCAATTACTTCACCTTTTTGGGGCTTTTCTTTTGCACTGTCAGGAATATAAATCCCGCCGGTTGTTTGTTCTTGGTCATCAATAACTTTTACAACAATGTTGTCGCCTAATGGTTTAATCATATTTTTTCTCCTTTTTTAATACTCACTCTATAACAATACAAGCATACAACAAATATTAAAACCGGAATAAAAAATTAATTATTTATTAATAATTTGTAAGATAGTTTGCGAAGTACAAATTTTCGTGCCGTTAAAAGATTCTTAGCTATTGCTCAGAATGATGTTGAGGTTTTTAGTCTTTATTTAATCGTCATTACTGTGTATGTTACGTAAAGAATTTTTAATTTTTCTCGCATTTATATTGAAAAAAATCATAAAATTTGGTATAATATCAGAAAGATATTTATATTTTTATAAAAATAGTAGCAATTTTTTTTATGTTCATTTTTTATAAAAAATATAAAATGTTTTTGTAGTGGAAGGCATAAATTAGTGGTTTTAGGAAAAAACAAAACTGAAAAGCCCGTAAAAAAGACGGAGAAGAAAAGTTCTGCGGCAAAGCCCGTAACTAATCCCGTCGATATTGTTGCACAAATAAATGCTATTTCGCCAAAAATGACTACTAACAAGCTCTATGGAGGCTACAATAATTCATTTTTAAACTCAAAAAAGAAATTTAATATTGATTACATTGATTTTATAAAGAAAATTTGTTCGCTTATTGAAAAGCAAAGCTCATTTCAAGATTTTTACAATGAAGTTCATGATTTGCTGACTAATGTTATTAACACTTCATATACCGGAATAGGGCTTTATAATAATAAATCAAATTCAATTCACCTTAAAGTTCTCAGTAAATCAGGGGCGACCTACACTTCAAGAATTTTCAAAAACGACACGGAATCCGGAATAATAAAAGCTTTTGAAGAAAATAAAAAGGTGATATTATCGAGTTCCGAGTTTTTGAATAATCCGTATATTGATAATACTTCTGTCGGGATTTTTCCTCTTTCGCACAATGGAGAAAAATGCGGAGTTTTTCTTGCGGGTGATGAACAAATTAATTCCCGTCTTGATATATACGAAATTGTCAACAAATTGTTATCTTTGTACGTTTTAAACGAACAACTTGTTGAAAACAAGAACCTTTCAAGTGATATTGATGCGTTGACGGGTTTGGCTTCTCACGGAGCATTTCAGGAAAAATTAGCCGATGAGATAAAAAAAGCTTCCACTATGAAAACAGAGTTGTCTGTCGTTATTTTTGACATAAACAGTATTTCTCAAATCAACAGAGAACTCGGACACGCGAAGGGTGATGAGATTATTCGAACCGTTGCCGATAAAATTGCTCAAAGCAGCAGTGATAAAAGTCTTATCGGCAGATACGGCGGGGATGAGATTGCCGCAATTATGCCGAACACTTCTGTTGAAGAAGCAAAATACTTTGCTGAATATGTTGCATATTCACTATCATGCTGTTTAATCGACAATGTGGGGCCTATCAGGGTTTCAATCGGTATTTCTTCATATCCTGAGAACACTCAGGATCAGGAGAAATTGCTTATTATGGCTGAGCAGGCTATGTATATTTCTCAAAGCAAGGGCTATCAACACGGAATGGCAACTATTGTAAGCTCGCAGGATTTTGATTTCTGGGACGATATGGCATTAAGTTCATTTGCCTCGGTTTTAACAAAACGTCATGCTCAGGTCGGAATAAGTTTTGAAGAAGAATTAGTTAAAAAATTCCACAATGAAGAAATTATTTCTCAACATCACTTGTTAGATGTGGTTACATCATTAGCGTCAGCCATTGATGCAAAAGATACTTATACAAAAGGTCACTCAACAGGTGTTGCAAGATATTCCGAAGCTCTTGCAAGGGCTTATGGTTTAGAGGAAAAAGAAATTGAACGCATTAAATTAGGTGCGGTTCTTCACGATGTCGGAAAAATCGGTATTCCTGAACAGATTTTGAGAAAGCCGACAAGTCTGTCTGATGAAGAATGGCAAATTATGAAACAGCACCCCACTATTGGTGTAGAAAAAGTAATTAAGCCGAACAGGCAGCTTCACGACCTTATTCCTATGGTAAAATATCACCACGAAAGATATGACGGAAAAGGATATCCTGAGGGCATAAAAGGTACTGATATTCCGCTTGCGGCAAGAATTGTTTCCGTTGCGGATGCTTACCATGCTCTTGTTTCGGACAGACCATACCGTAAGGGTATGAGTATTGAACAGGCTTGCGACATCTTGCAAGAGGGTGCAGGTACTCAATGGGACAAAGAACTCGTCAGGATATTTGTTTCTATTGCATATTCACTTCCCGTTCTGTAATAAGCCAGAAAAGAATGTCATTGTGAGCGACCGCAAGGGAGCGTGCAATTCAGAAAATTACATAAAAAGAGATTCCGAAACAAGTTCGGAATGACGTGTTTGTATTCCCGTCATTGCCGTACATGTTTTTTCATGTCATTACTGTACATTTTGTGTTGTTCATTTCTTCTTTTTGTTTTTTATCATTTTTACCTCTTTCTTTTATAAAAAAATTTATTCTATTTATTCACATTATGAACTATTTTTCAAAATAGTAAAGTCCACAACAGTAAATGTTTTATACATTTTTGCTAATTTTTATATCAAAAATTTTAGGTCTTGTTAATATTTAAAAAATTTGATAGAATAAGATATATAAAAAATAAAGGTGGATAAAATGAGAAATGTAATTATTTATTCGGAAAGTGCTGAACCCTCAATAAAACCGTTTTTAGAAAATATTGAGGATTTGGACGTTAGAGTTAAAAATATAAATGAAGCAAAAGACGCGTTAAAATTAAATCCTTCGTTAATGGTAATTGATGCATCGGAAAAAGCGGTAAAAGATTTTGCGATGGTTACAAAACTCGCAGCTCCGACCCTTATAGTTGCGGATAAAATCTATGAAGATGTTATTTGCAGAGGTAATTCTTTTGATTATATTTTAACTCCGATAAATAAGAAAGAATTGAGTCTTAGAGTTAAAAATCTTTTGAGAATAAAAGAATTGAAAGAAACAGTCAGCGAAGTTTCAACTACCGATGAATTGACCGGACTTCATAACAGAAAATATCTTTATGAACATCTTGAAACAGAAATTTCAAGAGCAAGAAGATACGAAACAAAACTTTCTTGTTTGCTTTTGGATATTGATTTTTTCAAAGTTGTAAATGACATGTACGGCTACGATTGGGGAGATATTCTTCTTAAAAAAATATCTGAAATGCTTAAAGATTTTATAAGAAAAGAAGATATTGTAACAAGGTACGGTGATGAAGAATTCATTGTTATTTTGCCGAACACTTCAGAAGAAAATGCTTTCTTGTTTGCGGAAAGATTCAGACGGGAAATTGAAAAAATGGAATTTATTCCCGCAAATGAAGAAGAAAAACATCCGATAACAATTTCCGGCGGAATTTCGTCTTATCCGTTCCTTGAAAATGTTTCCGAGGATGCAAATACGCTTATAAGATACGCTGAACATGCATTATATAACGCTAAACACAGAGGTAAGAACAAAATTGTTATGTTCTCTCAAATGAGTTTGGAATACTAAAAATAAATAAAAAACTCCAATAAAAATAAGGGTGCAAAAACTGTACCCTTATTTTTTGAATATAAATTGATTGAAAATTATTATTAATGCTATAATAATAATGAATTGTACAAATAATTTACACCTTATATATGAGTACAAAATTTTTTAAATAATATATAATATAATCGGAGCGGGTATGCAAAATTTTTTTGAAAATAACGGAAAAAACAGTACAAATCCTTTTGCCGCAGAAAGAAAGGAAGAAGTTGTGCTTCCTAAAATCAAAGAAGCGAAAAGACTAAACATAACTGATAATGAGGTTTTACAAGGATTAAACGGCAATTCCGATATTGAATATATGGAAATAAGAATGAATAATCTTTATAAAATTATTCACAATAAATCTCAACATCTTGACCCGATTACGCTTGAAAATATGAAAATTGAATGGGAAATCCTAAGAGACAAGATTTATAAAGAAAAACAGAATCGGAAAATTTCCAAAACCGCAAAAAAGGGTAAGAATATAAAAATTTTGACTGTTTTAAGTAAATATTATAAAAGACTTCTGATTCTTTTTAAATTTTATAATCCAAAGATAAAAGAGATAATGAAAGCTTTTGACGAAATAAATTCAGAGGTTTCAAATCTTGTAAAAAATTCAGCTCCCGTAGGAGAAGAAGAAATGAAATACGGAATGCTTGTCAATAAAATTAATCAGGCAACAAAGTTGAATTACAGATTGACAAACGAAATAAAGTAGAAATAATAAAAATTTAAAATATTTCGCTTATTTTCATTATAACGAGAAAGGTTTCAAATCATTAAGAAAGGTCGCATTGTGAGAAACTTCCATTTCGGCGGTTTCGTGGCAATCCAAAATATAAAAAATGGTGGGCAAGTATGCCCACCTTACATATTAATCCCTCTCCATTGGAGAGGGAAATTCCATGTCATTGCGAGCGTAAACGACGCAATCCAAATA
>JAFSWA010000003.1 GCA_017444705.1 bacterium | reverse complement strand
TTTTCTATATTCTCTAAAAGTTTGTCGTCGGATTTTACCTGATTTATAATATCAACAATATTTGTTATATCCCCGTTTTCTATATTTAATTTTCTGCCTATAATTTCCATTGTTTTAAATCTCCAAGGAGGTAAATCGTCTAAATCCGAAGAGTCATAAATATCAAAATTTATTTTTGTATCAACATATAAAAAAGGTTTTTTGAATAGAAACGCATAATCCATCATAATACTTGAAAAATCACTAATCAGTACGTCTGATTTTGACATTGCCTTTAAATTATCGCTTGAAAAATCCCATGAAATATCAGAATATTTTTCATATTCTTTACTTAAATTATCTATAAGCTTTTTATCCACAATAAGAGATTGGGGATGAGGTCTTACAATAACTTTAAAATCAGTTTCGGACAATTTTGACAGTATTTCCTCTCCAAATCTGTTCAACAAACTGTATTGCCCCCAGCTTGGGGCAATTAGTATGGTGTACTTTTCATTAGGTTCAGGTTCGCCCAATCGTTTTTTATTAAAATCCATATATGTACAACCAACTACTTGTAACTTTTTTGGCGGCAGATTTCTCTTTTTTTCTATTTCTCTAATCATAGGTATTTGATATTTTGCGTCACAAAGTACCGAATCATAATAGTCAAGAGAAAACAATCTGTACCCCATTGAAAATCCTACGGCATGTAATATATGGCAATAATGTTTAACTTTCTTTGAACGCTTCAACTGTAATACATCAAGCTGGGGAGTTGTCATAAGACAAATATCCGCATTTAAAAATGCCAATTTAAAATACGCTTTATTACCTTTACCGATGAATTCAGTTTGAATATATTCATATTTTTCTTTCAAAATATTATCATCCTCTGATGAAGTGTAGTACATAACAGGAATTTTTCTTGTTTCAAATTCGTCCAAAATCGGTTTAAAAACAGAATAATACTGTTTCCCTTCAGAATATACGATAAATTTATGATAATTCTTTCCTAATGATTTCTCACTAAATAGATTTGTTTTTAGCTTTAAAATAAATGAATTAAGAAGGAAGAATATGCTTGTAACAGAACATAAAACTATGGAAAATAACATGCTTCCGGTACCGGGGTCAATGTATGCATATGCGGGCAATGTTAAAAGGCACAGTATTGATAGAGTGTATATTATCCGTTTTAGCAATCTCTTAAATCCTTCCAATATAAATATATTAACATAAATAAAAATAACATAAATAAAAATAGCCGTTTCTGATAGTATTTATTGACAAAATAATTCAAAATATTATATAATCGGTTTTAGAAGAAGTTAAGGAGTATTTATGAATATACAAAGGGTTAATTTGCCGTCTTTTTGCGGAATAAAAAAAGTTGTATCAATGGTTTCTCCCGCACAATTAAAAGATTATATTTCAAGTCAGGATGATATTTCCCAAAAAGCATGCAGTACTTTAAATGCGGATACTTTTGTTCCTTCTCAAAAAGAAAATCATGAAGAGCTAATTAAAATGACTCAGTTTTTCAATAATAACAGATTAGTCGGCACGCACTATGATTTTGCCAATGGCGGTTATGTCGGCGAAAGAACTTTTGCGGACGGAACACAAATTTCATACAGTGCAACAAAGTTGGGTGAAAATTTCTTTGTCGCAGGAACAAGTGTTAAAAATCCCCAAAAAGGATTAATCGGCGGACATATCAGCCATGATGCCTATGATAAAAAAGGTCGTCCCGCAATTCCGACATTAAAATTTATTCAAGAACATTCCACTGAAAAAGGGATTGAAAAATTAATCAGAGAAGGAAAGCTAATAGATATTACCAACGAAGTATTATAAGGTAAAAATATTTTTCTGTTATAGGGTTTAAATTTTTGAAAAATAGTTTATAATATGAATAGATAGAATAAGTTTTTTGATAAGAAAGAGGTATGTAATGAAGAAGTCCGCAATGGTCAAAACCCGCTCGGCACAAGCATTTTCGGGGGGGGGTAGTTTGTAAAAATTTAAAAAGGGCTTTTACTATAGCGGAAATTATGGCAGTCATTATAATTATAGGAGTCGTTGCCGCAATTACAATTCCTTCTGCAATAAAAAATATTGAAAAAACGCATATTGAAACAAGATTTAAAATAGCATATTCAATTTTATCCAGAGCTGTTGATATGGCAGAAGTTGAAAATGGTCCGTCTAATACATGGACATTCCATGATAACAGTATTAGTTCTGATAAACTATCTGCCAAAATGTCACGAGAAGTTGCTGAAAAGTACTTTATACCTTATTTGAATATCAGTTATATTTGTGATTATCCTGATAATATAAAAAAATGTTTTGCGGATACCTCATGGCATAATTCGGCAGGTTTTATAGTCGGTCCCGGTAACGGATATGATACACAAAGAGGATATTCTTTCAGATTGAAAAACGGGATGAGTATTTGTATAAATTCAATAGATAGCTATTATGACCAAAGTGATCCGAGATACCGTAATGCATTTGCAAAAATAACAGTTGATATAGACGGACCGAATAAAGGTAAATCAATAATGGGAAGAGATGTTTTTCATTTTTCCGTACCCGGAAGAACTCCGGAAGGGATTCAGAGAAATATTTATCCGGGGTTAACGAACCGAGCGGGATATTTTGATAGTGATTACGGGTATGTTGATAATAGAGGTGTATTTAGAAATTCTACTTGCAGAAACCAAAGCACAAATTTGCAAAATGGTGCAGCTGTTTGCGGAACACATTTGGGCTGCAATTGTGCGTATGAAATATATCGTAATAATTTTAAACTTCCGTATAATTTAAGTAACATTGCAAGTTCATATAAACAATAAGCCGATTGGCTTACACCCTTGGGCAAAAATCCGCTAAAACACGTCAAAAACAAATAAATGATAAAAACGTCGGGAAGTTCTTCCGTTTGTTTATTCCGTATTAGTAAGAATTTTAAAAATAACATTAAAAATCTATTGACAATAAATTTTTTCGTTGATATATTATTTATTGTCAGATAGGTTGACTGTTTTAAAGAGTATTTGTCGTGAATACCACAGTCCCTTAAAAAGAAAGGAATAAAGATGTACGCAATTATAAATGCAGGCGGCAAGCAATACAAAGTTGAAGAAGGACGTTATATTGATATGGAGCTTCAAGGTGAAGTTGATTCAAAAGTTACTTTTGACGAAGTAGTAATGCTTGTAAACGGTAAAAAATCAAAAGTCGGCAGTCCGTTTGTTAAAAACGCATCTGTTGAAGGCACTGTCCAATTAAACGGCAGAACAAAAAAAGTTTTGGTTTACAAACAAAGACCTAAAAAAGGTTACAGAGTAAAACAAGGTCACAGACAAGACTTTTCAAGAGTAATGATTACAAAAATCAGGACGGCTGCTGCAAAGGCTGCAAAAGCATCAGAAGCTACTGATGCGGCACCGGCTGAAAATAAGGAGAACTAAAAAATGGCACATAAGAAGGGATTAGGTTCAACAAAAAACGGTAGAGATTCAGAATCGAAACGTCTCGGAATAAAAGCATTCGGCGGTGAAACTGTTAGTGCAGGTTCAATTATTGTTCGTCAAAGAGGAACAAAAATTCATCCCGGAAACAATGTAGGAATAGGTTCTGATGACACACTTTTTGCAAAGATTTCAGGTGTAGTTAAATTTGAACCGTACAGACGTGACAGAAAACAAGTCAGTGTTTATGAATCATAAAAAAGTATTATAAATTTTCTTTTTCATATTTTTATACCATTTAAGGCTTTGAGCAATTTGCCCAAAGCTTTTTTTTATTGTAAAATAGTTTGGTAATTAAAGGATATTTTATGAGAATTGTAATTTACGGTGCGAATGATATGGGTTGTCTTTTAGCGGTTAATCTGTTTGAAGACCACGATGTTACCGTTATTGACAAGGAAGAAAACAGACTTGAAGATTTTGATAAGCTTGATATAAGTTTTGTTTACGGAAGTGGAATCAGTCCTGTTTCACTTGAAGCAGCACAAATCAAAGATGCAGATGTTTTTGTCGCATGCACAAATAATGACGAGGGTAATATTATTTCCTGCTATTCAGTCAAAAGAATGTCACAGGCAAAAACTGTGTGTTTTGTTTCAAAAGAGGACTGTCTTGAATCTTTAAATATATTAAAAGGCTCTGCTTATCATAACGAAATGTATCTTGATTTGGTTATTTTGCCTGATGAACTGCTTACCGGTGAAATTTTCAGAATTATTACGGTTCCGAAAGCAATAGAAGTCGAAAATTTTGCTGACGGCAAGGCTCGTTTGACGGAATACAGAATTGAAGAAGAATCAAAACTTCTCAACAAAAAACTTAAAGACTGCCATTTCACAGAGCAAACAATTATTGTAGGAATTACAAGAGATGAAAAGCTTTTTATTCCTAATGGCGATACGGAATTGTTGTTAAATGACAAAGTTATATTTATGGGACAGTCAAAGTCATTGAACCTCTTAGCGAGTGAGTTTTTTAAAGATAAAAGAAAGTTAAAAAATGTAACGATTATAGGCGGAGGAAATGTCGGACAAAGGCTTGCACAGGCATTGGAATCAATTGGGGTAAAGATTAAACTGTTTGAAAAAAACAAGAAACGCTGCGAACAGTTGAGTGAGATTTTGCAGTCAACACTGATTTTGAACGCTGACGGTACAAACTATGACCTTTTGAAAAATGAGGATATTGAACAGAGTGATGTTGTAGTTGCGGTAACGAATAATGATGAAAAAAATCTTCTTTGCTCCCTTTTGGCAAAACAGTTCGGAGTGGAAAAAATTATTACAAGGGTTTCAAAAGAGGCAAACAGTTATTTGTTTGAAAAAGTCGGAATTGATGTTGCAATTTCTCAAAATGAAGCTGCTTATAATGAAATCATAAATTCGGTAATTGAGTCGGATAAAGGCATTATAACTACGGTTGAAAGAGGTCAGGGTGCAATTACGGAATTGAGGGTTCCGAAAAGTTTTAAAGATACAAAAGTTTTTGAGCTTAATTTTCCAAAATGTGCTGTTATTTCAATAATTCAAAGAGGGGCAAAGGTTATTATTCCCAAAGGTGATACTTTGGTAAGGGAAAATGACAAACTGATAGTCTTTACGACACAGGAAAATGCCCAAAAGGTAAAAGGGTTTTTCAATTAGGTAGCGGTTATGAGAATAAATTACATTCTGAATGCTCTTGGTTTGGTTTTAAGATATTTATCACTCATTATTCTTATACCGGTTTTGGTTGCGATTTATTACCATGATTGGAGTTCGATAACTCCCTTTGTAACAGCATCTGCGATTGCATTTTTAACAGGGTTGATTATAAGGAATAAGAAGGTTAATTTTGATTATTTGAATAATCTCAAAAGAACGGAAGGTCTTGCGATTGTAACTCTTTCTTGGGTTATTTTTGCACTTGTCGGGATGATTATATATCTGTTTTACGGATTTACTCCGATAAATGCACTGTTTGAATCAACATCAGGAATAACAACTACCGGTGCTACGATTTTGACGGATTTTTCTGCGTATCCGAAAACAATGTTTTTTTTCAGAAGTTTTTCCCAATGGCTTGGCGGTATGGGTATAATCATTATGTTTATTGCGATTTTGCCTCAATTTGCAGTTGCGGGGCGTCAGTTATTTTTTGCGGAGGCAACAGGTCCCGTTAAGGATAAAATTACACCGAGAATAAAAAATACGGCGGGTACGCTTTGGGGAGTTTATATTATATTAACCGTTTTGGAAATCATTTGTCTTAAATTTGCGGGAATGGGATTTTTTGAAGCGGTTTGTCATTCTTTTTCGACAATAGCGGCGGGCGGGTTTTCTCCTAATGCGGCAAGTATATCCGAATATTCCCCTACTGTTTCATGGATAATGATAGTGTTTATGTTTTTGGCAGGTACAAACTTTGCACTTCAATATAAAGTTTTTTTCAAAGGTCAGATTACAAAGCTTTTCTCAAATGAAGAATTTAAGTTTTATTGCTGTGTGATTATAGTAATCAGTGCACTTTTAGCTTCGGCTCTTATTATAAATCAGCATATAGATTTTGTATCTTCAATAAGAGAATCATTATTTCAGGTAATTAGTATGCTGACAAGTTCAGGTTTTGCGACTTTGGATTTCGCCAACTGGAACACTGCGGAGAAGGTATTTTTGTTTACAACCGCAATGATAGGTGCATGTGCGGGTTCTGCTGCGGGCGGAGTTAAAGCGGTTCGGGTCTTGTTTGCGTTCAAATTTCTGAAAAGAGAAATTGCAAAACTCGTCCATCCTCAGGGTGTTTTTACTATGAAACTTGATAATAAGGTTGTGCCGAATGAAATTGCCGATCAGATTTTGTCATTTTTAGTATTTTATATTGTAATTTGCGTTGTAACTTCAATTATTGCAACTGTTATTGAGTCAAATGTCGTTGTGGGAATGTCAGGAGCTATTGCTTCTTTGGGTAATATCGGACCCGGATTCGCTGATATCGGTCCTATGAATAATTTTAACGATTTGCATACAGCAACAAAATTTGTGTTTATATTTAATATGATAGTAGGCAGACTTGAACTCGTACCGTTTTTGATATTCCTGCATCCTGATTTATGGAGATTAAGAAAGCAGTAAATATGAATGAAGAAAATAAAAAACAAAATTCAAAGAAGAAAAAGAAAAAATTTGAAGTAAAAATTAAGGGCTTGAACATAGACAAAGCTGAATATCAGGAGATAATTTTGTCAAATTCAAACCACCCTGAAAAAAAATAAATTTTATACCGCAGAATAATGTTTTTGATTTACGGGGTTGTTATTTTCATCAACAATAACAATTGAGGGTTCAAAATTATTATATTCTTCATCAGTCATATGCGCATAAGCAACAATAATTACTTTATCCCCGATTGAAGCTTTGTGTGCGGCGGCACCATTAAGGCAAATATTACGTTTTCCTCTTTCTCCTTTTATAGTGTAAGTTTGAAAGCGTTCTCCGTTTGTAACATTTAAAATATCAACTTTTTGTCCGACTTTTAAATTTGCCAAATCCATCAATTCTTCATCAATAGTAATTGACCCGATATAGTTTAAATTCGCATCGGTTACGGTTGCTCTGTGTATTTTTGAATATAAATATTCTATTAACATACTTCTATTTTATAACAAACAAAAAATCGTGCGTAATTTTATTTGTTTTGAATATTTTATTTAAACTGATATAATGATTTTCAAAGGAGAATGAAATGAAAAAAATATTAATTTTATTGCTAATGATTTTTTGTGTATCACTTAGTTGTACAGCATGCAAATATTTAATTTCACACGGAGAGGTTAAAGACGAAGCAAAGGTAATAATGCCTGATGATATGCAGAAAATTGAAAGCATAATAAACGAAGTGTATAAAAGAACGGATTCCGTGATTATTGTACAGACAATAAAAGCTCTTGACGGGTATAACATTTATCTTGAAAGTACAAAAATTCCCGCACAAATTTTTTAAGGTATGTCCAAAAACAGTATGTAAACAGATTTCGTAAACTCTTGTAACTATTATTTTTTCTTGTTATTATTAAAGAGTAGTTATGGGGGTACTATGGAAACTTTGCAAAAAACAAATGAACCTGTTGTTAATCTGATTTCAAAGCCGAAAGATATGCTCCGCACAATTTATACGGCTTGCAGAACCTGTTACAGTGCGGATTTGCCTATTAATATTTATGAGAAAACAGATGATGAAGAAAAAATGTTATCTTTAATAGAAAAAGTTATTTCATCAGGACACTATTCGACAATAGAACATATACAGGTCTCTTTTGCAATTTCTAATATCTCTCGGGCATGCTCACACCAATTGGTCAGACACAGACACATGTCTTTTTCTCAAAAATCTCAGCGTTATGTAAAAGAAAAAGGTCAATTTGACTATTTAATTCCCCCGACAATTATGAAAAATGAAGAATTGAAACAAAAATATGAAGATTTTATGGGTGAGATTTCAAAGCTGTATTTGGAATTTACAGAAGCGGGGATTCCGGCGGAAGATGCGAGATTTATTCTTCCCAATGCTTGTGCAACCTCAATGGTTGTAAGCCTCAATTTAAGAGAATTAATCCATATCGCAAATTTAAGGCTTTGTACAAGGGCACAAGATGAAATAAGACTTTTGGTAAAAAAAATGTGCCAAGAATTACTCAAAGAAGAGCCTTGGCTTAAATCACACCTTGTTCCAAAATGTGAGAGAACAGGCTTTTGTGACGAAGCAAAGTCCTGCGGAAGAAAACCAACCCTTGATATTTTGAAAGGAAATCAATAATGAAAGATATGTTAGATAAAATCCTGCAAATTGAGAACAAGTACAATGAATTAGGTTTAATATTGTCTGACCCCAATACTGCTCAGGATTATAATAAATTCAGAGATTTATCTAAACAAAGAAAATCAATGGAAGAAACGGTTGAAACTTATTATGCGTGGAAAAAAGCACAGGATGCAATTGAAGAAGCAAAAGAACTTTTAAAAGGTGAAACTGATGAAGAAATGAGAGCCTTTTTAAAGTCCGAAACGGAAGAAAACGAAACAAAATCTGCGGAATTGGAAGAAAAAATGAAAGTTTTACTTCTTCCTCGTGACCCGATGGATGATAAAGATATTATGCTTGAAATCAGAGGCGGTGCAGGCGGTGATGAAGCCAACATTTTTGCAGGTGATTTAACAAGAATGTATTTGAAATTCGCAGATAAAAAAGGTTGGCAAACTCAGGTTTTGTCTAAAACCGAATGCGAGGCCGGCGGTTTTTCCGAAATTATTATTTCAATAAAGGGTGATGCGGTTTATTCTCAGTTGAAATATGAATCAGGTGTCCACAGAGTACAAAGAGTTCCCGAAACCGAATCTCAGGGCAGAGTTCATACTTCAACCGCTACGGTTGCCGTTATGCCTGAGGTTGATGATGTTGAAATTGAGATTAAACCTGAGGATATTGAAATGTCAACGGCACGCTCAGGCGGTGCAGGCGGTCAAAATGTTAATAAAGTTGAAACTGCCGCAAGATTGTTCCACAAACCGACAGGAATTATGATTTTCTGTACCGAGGAACGTTCGCAGCTTCAAAACAAAGAAAGAGCTTTACAAATTTTAAAAGCAAAATTATATGATTTGGAAGTCCAAAAGCAAATGCAGGAAATTACGGATTTAAGGCGTTCTCAGGTCGGAACGGGTGACAGAAGCGAAAGAATCAGAACTTATAACTTCCCGCAAGGACGTTTGACTGACCACAGAATCTCTCATAACCTCAGTATTTGGCCTGTGATAGAGGGTGATTTGGATGAATTAATCGGTCTTTTGATAGAACATGACCAAAAATTAAAATTGGAAAAATTAGCTGAAATAAAGGATTAAAAAATGAACAATAACGAAAGAGTTTTATTATGTATTATGGACGGATGGGGGATTTCGGACGGCAGTTGTCCGGAAGATGCTACGGTGAGTGCAAAAACCCCTAATTATAATAATTTAAAATTAACTGAAAACTTTATGACAATTCATGCTGACGGTCAATACGTCGGTCTGCCTGACGGGCAAATGGGAAATTCCGAAGTCGGACACCTGAATATCGGAGCAGGTCGGGTTGTTTTTCAAGAGTTAACGAGAATAAATAATGCAATAAAAGACGGTTCTTTTTTTGCAAATGAAAAATTTTTAAATGCCGTCAAGCATGTAAAAACATACAATAGCGGACTTCATCTGTACGGACTTGTATCAGATGGCGGCGTTCACAGTTCAATTGACCATATTTTGGCTTTAATAAAATTTGCGGCAAAGCAAGGACTTAAAAAAGTTTATCTTCATGCCTTTTTGGACGGTCGTGATACCCCGCCGAAAAGTGCCGTAAAATATTTACAGTTGCTTGAAGATGAATTGAAAAAGTATAATCTCCCGCCTGTTGCGTCCGTTATGGGCAGATATTATGCAATGGACAGAGATAACCGCTGGGAAAGAATTAAAAAGGCTTATGACTGTTTGCTGATGGGCTTGGGTAATAGGGCAAAAACTGCGGTAGAAGCAGTTGAGGAATCTTATAAAAATGATGTAACTGATGAATTTGTTGAACCGACTGTTATAGGAAATGCAGATTCAAGAATAAAAACAAACGATGCTGTAATATTTTATAATTTCCGCCCCGACAGAGCAAGAGAAATCTCAAAAGCAATTATGTTTGATGATTTTGACGAATTTGAGCGAGATGAAGTCGCAAAAAATGTATGTTATACAACGATGACTCGTTATGATGAAACTTTCCCGTTTCCTGTTGCATTTGAACCGCAGTCTTTGAAAAATATTTTGGGTGATGTTTTGGATGAAAACGGTATAAAACAATTTAGAACAGCAGAAACCGAAAAATATGCCCATGTCACATTTTTCTTTAACGGCGGAATTGAAGAGCCTAATGAATTGGAAACAAGAGTTTTGGTCAATTCGCCAAAAGTTCCTACATACGACATGCAGCCTGAAATGTCAGCGTTTGAAGTTTGTGAAAAAGTTTTGGAAGCTTTGGATGATGAACAGTACAAGTTTATTTTGGTAAATTTCGCAAATCCTGATATGGTTGGGCATACAGGTGTAATGAAAGCGGCTGTTAAGGCTGTTGAAACTGTTGATATTTGTGTGGGTAAAATTGCTCAAAAGTGCAAAGAAAACGGTGTTACAATGCTTTTAACCGCTGACCATGGTAATGCGGAATGTATGGTTGACCCCAAAACAGGCAATCCGCATACGGCTCATACAACGAACAAAGTTCCGTTTTTTGTAATTAATGATAATACGGTTACTTTGGCTGATGATGGTGCTTTGTGTGATATTGCTCCTACTGTTTTGAAAATTTTAAAAATTTCCCAGCCAAAAGAAATGACAGGAAAATCTTTGATTTTATAAATATTTGCAATTTATATCTTGTTGGATTGCCACATCCTTACTTCGCTCGTCCTACCGCAAGCTGTACCCTCCCCCGTAAGGCTCGGCTGTTGCCCTTCTTACGGTTGATTTGTCGCAATGACATGATATTCTCCCTCTCCTAAATAAGGAGACAAATCAGCCGTTAGCAAGACCATAGGTCGAGCTTTACGGATGAGGGTACCGATTTATCGGTTGGGATTAAGGGTGAGGTGATAGCTTTAGAATGTAGGTTGGGTGAAACCCAACAAAAATTGGATTGCCACGAAAAACCTGCGGTTTTTCTCGCAATGACATGATAGTAAGTAACGTAGGGTGCAATTTTTTGCACCGATAAACAACATGTCATTACGAGGGAGTGAAACGACCGAAGTAATCCAAAAAACATAAACTTTGGATTGCGTCGCTTCGCTCGCAATGACATGGGATTTCCCTCTCCGTTGGAGAGGGATTAAGGGAGAGGGTTTTTTTCTGTTTTTATCCTACCCGAATTTGTAATGTTCTTGCAAAAGCAAGAACAAACAACTTCACCCTCCCCTAATTTTTAGGAGAGGGTTAGGGTGGGGTTATATTTTTATATTTTGGATTGCCTCATCAATTTTACCCCCCTTTGTCCTGCGGACATTTCCCCCGCAAGGGGGGCAAATATTTATATATTTTTTAGATTGCCACGGCTTATTGCGTAAGCTTTATAATAACCGGATATAATATATAAAAATACAGCTCGGCTTTCATCTCGACAAAAAGTCCTCTTATTGTTTTATATTCTAACAAACAAAGATTTTTTAATATCTTCAAAATTATCATATTTATTATATTTTATTTCGTTTGTTTCACAATAAGTTAAAAGTGAAGTTTTTGCATACAAAATATCCGCTTTGTTTGCAACACAATAATCCGAAACCCCATCTCCGACAAAAACAACTTTTTCATATGATTTTTTCATATCGGCTAAAACACTGCATTTGCAGGTACCGAGGTTATTTATACAGTTTTTGCTGATATTCGGATAAGACAGTTCAATTTCCCCATTTTTAAATTCACCATGATTAGAAATGACTTTTATTCCTTTTATACCGTGATTTTCAAGAATTTTTTCTATAAAATAATCTATCCCGTCACTGACGATAAAAACATCTGTTTCATTTTCTTTACAGGTTTTATAAAAATCTCTGAAAGTTTCATCAATATTAACAGTTGCCAAAAAATTGTCAACTAATGACTTTGTAAGATTTGGAACAAGTGCAAATTCTCGCCTCAGACATTCTCTTGAATCGATTTGTTTTGTAACCCAAAGATTTTCAACATTCTGCCATCCGTCAAGGCAATTTTCTTTAAAAAAACAATAAATAGCATCTTTTGATGATATTGTTCCGTCAAAATCGCATAAAATACAAAGCTTTTTCATAATCTTATGCTATTATCAAAAAATATCGTTGTCAATGAATTAGGCTTATTTCATATTTTTCAATGAAATTTCAATGAGGTTTTTTGCAATTTTAAGAGCTTTGTCAAAAATTTCCTGATTAGTAAGAAAATCGTCTTGTGCAACATAGTCTTTTACAATTTTTCTTGCATAAGAGCCTACGGCAAGTGCGTGCGGTACAACCTCACATAGTTTTGCCAATTCGGTTGATTTTGCGTTTGTTCCGCCCGAACTCATTATATAAGCACTCAGATTTTTTGAAGCAAAAAATTCAGTTATTGCAATTGATTGCAAGGTAGAACGGTAATCGTTAACAGACCCTGACATTGCAATGCCGTCAGCTTGAATTATCGTTGTATATGGTTTTCTTACGGATAACATTCTTTTTACTCTTGCCAAAAGCTTTTCATCACCAAGTTTTGAACGGTCAATACTTATACACATAATTCCGTCAAAAACTTCATTCAAATAACTCCATTTTTTATCGACTTCTTCCTCATCTTCACCGATTGCGTGGAGTTCAATACAGTCAATACCTTTTGCGATTAAAGGCGGTATGATTTCTTCCAAATCCTGAGGAATTGCCTTTAATGAAATTGCTTTTAATCCGCACTCATCAACACAATGTTTGCAACCAATACAGCGTTTTTGATTGACGGCACAAAATCCGTCCATTGATTCAATCGCCTGATGCGGACAAATATTTTTGCAAAGTTCGCAGCCGACACACAAATTTTTATCAATAAAGGCTTTGTTTGTATGGGGGTCGCCGTCAATTCCGACACTGACGCATAAATACCTGTTCTCTTTTATTCCTGCGTATTCAAGTCCTCTTTTTGCCGCATCAACAATTTCGGGTTTAGCACAAAGGTCAAAAAAATTGCACCCCGCCTTTGAATAAAGTGCCACAAGCTTTTCAACCTCTTTTTCATCCTCATTCCCGCATCCGCAAACCAATTTAAAACATTGTTTTTTATCTAATATATCTTTTAACATTATTTTATCCTTTCCAATAATTTTGTTACTGCAATTTCTGTTGATTTATAATCTAAATCAAGCGAGGGAGGTTTTGCAATAAAAATCATGGAACGGAGTTTTTGTGCATCCAAAAGTTTGTTATTTTTTATTTTCAATCTTATAACTTCTCGCAAAAGTCTTTTTATTCTGTTTCTTTTTACTGCACGTTTATGAAATTTTTTACTCACTACAAAACCGATTTTGAGGTTTTGTGTTTCGTAATCAGTAATCTCTGTACCTAAATAAAGCAGAAAATATTTGTTTCCGAGTGTATTTTTCAATCTGTATGTCGCCGAAAATGCCGAATTATTTTTTAGTCTGAATTTTCTCGGAAGCATTATTTTAAATACTCCTCATCAATTTTTATAGTTCTTTTGTCTGCATCAAAAGTTGCTTTTATTCCGAAAGGAAGAGTTAGTTTATTTTCTCCATGGGTTATCTTAAATCCTTGTGCCATAGGAAGTTTCAATGTCTTAATAAGTTCATTTTGCCATTGGCTAAACTCATCTTCATTAACACCTAAAAATTCTCCCCAAATAATTCCTTTTAAATTTTTCTTAAATTTATCAATGTTCATTAATTGGGTAAACATTCTGTCAAGTTTATAAACAGGGTCATGCCAATCCTCAAAAAACAGGATAAAATCTTCATTCGGAATAAAATCAAGTCCGCACATTGAAGCAAGAGATGACAAATTTCCGCCCCACAAAATTCCTTTTGCTTTACCTTTATATAAAGTTTCACCTATATCTGCACAAAATTCCATCGGCATATCAGACAGTGTTTCAATCATTTTATAATAAGAAGTTTTATCAAAATTCGTTGAAAAATCACTTAATGCCATAGGACCGTAAAAACCTATTAAACCTGCTTTTTTATAAAACATTGCGAGCAAATTTGTAATGTCTGAAAAGCCGATAAAAATCTTCGGATTTTTTTTAATTATTGAATAATCAATATCTTTCAAAAATCTTAAAGTGCCGTAACCGCCACGACTTGCGATTATTATGTCAATTTTTGGGTCAGAAAAAAATTTATAAATATTTTTAATACATTCTTCTTTTGTTCCTGCCATATTACGATAATTTTTATTTTTTGACAAAATAACTTTGTATCCCGATTTTTCAAGCCTCTGTTTTGAAATTTCAAGTTTTGATTTATCTTCAACAGCTCCCGATACGCTCAAAAGACCGATTGTCATTCCATTTTTAAGTTTTTGGGGTTTAAGTGTTTTCATATTTTTTATTTTCCATTATAATATTACCATAGAGGAAAAAAATTGGCAGAACAATATTTACCGTTATACAGAAAATATCGTCCGCAAGAGTTTTCAGATCTTGTCGGACAGGAAAATCTCGTTAAAGCTTTTACCAATGCAATAAATACGGGTAAAATTGCACATGCTTATTTGTTTTGCGGACCCAGAGGTACCGGAAAGACTTCATCAGCAAGAATTTTGGCAAAATCATTGAATTGTCAAAACGGGCCGACTCTTACGCCTTGCGGAAAATGTCCGAGTTGTTTGGATATTTTAAACGGTACAATGCTTGATGTTATCGAGATGGATGCAGCATCAAATCGTTCGGTTGAAGATGCTCAAAATATTATTGACAAAATCCACTATGCACCCGTTAACGGTAAATATAAAATTTTCATAATAGATGAAGTTCATATGATTTCAAAAACTGCTTTTAATGCGTTGTTGAAAACATTGGAAGAACCGCCCGAAAATGTAATTTTTATTCTTGCAACAACAGAGCCGCAAAAGGTTTTGGAAACGATTATTTCACGCTGTCAAAGATTTGATTTCAGAAGAATTACGGTTGATGATATTGTAAAAAGACTTGAATTTATTTCTGAAAAGGAAGGGATAAAAATAAGTCGGGACGCACTTTATACGATAGCAAAAAATTCTCAGGGCGGAATGAGAGATGCACTCGCATTGCTTGACCAAATATCTGTTTTGGATGTTGAAAATGAAATCACAACCGACGAAGTTAATGATATGCTCGGCAAAATTGATAACGATACATTGATTAATCTTTCTCAATTTATTTTTGATAAATCCGTTGAAAAAACTATTCAGAAAATAAATGAAATTTATGCAAAAGGAAATGAGCCTTTACAAATTATAGAGAATTTGATTCAGTATTTCAGAAATCTTTCTGTTGTAAAAACTTGTCATGACGAAAAAACCGTTTCAGAATTGACCTTTCTTTCAAAAGACGCTGTTGACAGAATGAAAAAACAAGTTCAAAATGTTATGATTAGTGAGATTTCAGCCTTAATTGACAGACTTACATATTATTACAGAGAGATAAAATATACTAATAACAGGTATTTATGGCTTGAATTATGTTTTATTGATATATCATCCGAAAATCTTCAAAAGAAAGCTATTTCTCAACCGCAGCCGGAAAGACCGCAAACAATTGTTAAACCTGTTTCATCTTTGAAGCCGCAAATTGAAGAACAACTTGAAACTGTTGAAAATTCTGAATCAAAAGAACTTCCCAAACAGATAACAAATGAGGTAAATGAAGAAATTTTACCCCAAAAAGAGGAAAAAACACCGATAGAAAATATTTCCGAAATTCAAAATATTCAAACACAAGAAAACAAACCTCAAAAATTATACGGTTCAACTGATGATTGGAAAAATTTATTAGAGATGATAGATTCCCCGCCGTCACGTTCTTTTTTCAATACATTTGCAAAACCTGTTGAAATGAGTAACAAAAAAGTTGTCATTACTTTCAAAAATGAAATATTCGGAAAACGTGCAAAAGAACCGCAAAAAGAGGATGCACTTAAAAAGGCATGCCTGAAATTCTATAATGTGCCGTCAATAGAGCTTGAAATAAAAATCGGTGAAGTTGCTTTAAAATCAAAAATTCAAAATCCGGAGCCAATTGCTGATGAACAAAAAAACCAAAAACAAGATGAAATTTCTCTAACCCAAAATATTTTAAAAGAGTCCGAATTTGTTGAAGAAAATTCAAACTCTGATTTAGTTGAAATGGCTGAGGTTAATGAAATTTCTGATAATCAACCGGAATATAAAGTAAAATATTCAGACCAAGTTAATATGGTAAAAGACTTATTTGACGCAAAAGTTTTTGATTAATTACGGTCTGCATAATGATTTGATTTTTCCCATAATTCTTGTGCTTTTTGGTGTTGTCCGTATAATTCTTCTATCCAGCCTAATTTGTCATAAGAAATTCTTACCATTTCGGGAACTTTATTTCTTCCCTCCATTGTTATAACTTTTTCAAAATTTTCCCTTGCTCGTGAAATAGATTTGCCGCTATCGTAATATGATAATCCGAGATAAAAATAGGTAGAAATTAATTTATCATCCAATTCAACGGATTTATTAAAATTTTCTATGGCTTTGTTGTAATCACGCATATAATAATAAGTCATTCCTATATTATGATAGACATCTTCGGGGTTTTTCGGGTTAGCTTTAAGTTGTTTATTAAAATATTCAAGAGCTTTTGTATAATCTTTTGCGTAAAGAGCTTCAACCGCAATATCTTCATATTTTTTTGCAGCAGTATTGTTAACAATAATAAAAGGACGCCAGCCCACTCTTTCAATCCTGATTTCGTAATCTTTCAGGCGAAAATAACTGCCCAATATGAGAATTAGCGAAATTGTTATTAATAATGCATCTTTTACACTTATTCTTATCCTCATATAATAGTAAATAACATATTTTTCATATTTGGTCAAATAAAAAAAGAATGGGTGTCAAAATAAAACATATGCTATAGTTATATCTGAAATTAAATTTTATATTGTTGAAAATATAGGTTTTATATTGGAAAAATCGGTATATTTGAATATTTTTTTTTTGATATATAATTAAAGTGTTAGTAGTACACAGAATAATTAAGGATTTAAAAAATGAGTTGTGAAAATTGTTCTCAAGAAGTTAGGGAAATGTGCTGCGTCGCAAAAGGTGCAAAGCATAACCCCGCACCCATTCCTCAAGAGGGGCAATGGACTTATGCAAAAGAAATTAAAGACATTTCGGGTTTGACACACGGTATTGGCTGGTGTGCCCCTCAACAAGGAGCATGTAAGCTTACGTTGAATGTTAAAAAAGGTATTATTGAAGAAGCGTTAGTTGAAACTATCGGTTGTTCGGGCATGACTCACTCGGCCGCAATGGCAAGTGAAATTTTGGTCGGAAAAACTATTTTGGAAGCACTTAATTCTGATTTGGTTTGTGATGCAATAAATACTGCAATGAGAGAGCTGTTCTTGCAAATTGTTTACGGAAGAACACAAACAGCATTTTCCGATAACGGATTGCCTATCGGTGCAGGACTTGAAGATTTAGGTAAAGGCTTGCGTTCACAAGTCGGCACATTGTATTCAACAAAAGAAAAAGGTCCCAGATACCTTGAATTGGCTGAGGGTTACATTTTAAGTCTCGGTTTGGACGAAAACAAAGAAATTATCGGATACAAATTTGTTCATCTCGGAAAAATGATGGAAGCCGTCAGAAAAGGCACTGACCCGAAAGAGGCTTATGAAAGCAACATCAAAACATACGGTCGATATGATGATGCGGTTACAAAAATTGACCCGAGAAAAGAATAACTCTTTTCGATTGGGTAGGTCGGCTTTACTAAGCCGGCAGTAATAAAATGTAGGGTGCATGTTTAGCACCGCCAAAATATAAGGAAAAAATAATATGGTTGTTAAATTTGAAGGACAAGACAGAAGACAGGCTAAACTTGACAAGGTTTTGGCTGAATATGGTTTTAAAACTCTTGAAGATGCAAGAGATTTATGTTTGTCAAAGGGAATTGATGTTGATGCAATAGTAAAAGGTATTCAGCCGATTGCTTTTGAAAACGCAAGTTGGGCATACACATTAGGTGCGGCAATTGCAATTAAAAAAGGTGCAAAAACCGCTGCTGATGCCGCAAGTGATATAGGTATCGGACTTCAAGCATTTTGTGTTCCGGGTTCAGTCGGCGACCAACGTTCTGTTGGTTTGGGTCACGGTAACTTGGCGGCAATGCTTTTGAGAGAATAAACAAAATGTTTATGATTCCTCGCAGGTCATGAATCATTCGCTGCTGCTGAGGGTGCAATCGGTATTGCAAGAAATGCCAACAAAGTAAGAAAAGAACCTTTGAGAGTTATATTGAACGGTTTAGGTAAAGACGCCGCTTATATCATTTCAAGAATTAACGGTTTCACAAGTGTTGAAACACAATATGATTATAAGACAGGTAAATTGAATATTTTAAGCGAAAAACCATTCTCAAAAGGAGAAAGAGCAAACGTAAAAGTTTACGGTGCAGATGATGTATCGGAAGGCGTTGCAATTATGATTCACGAAGGAGTTGATGTTTCTATTACAGGTAACTCAACAAACCCGACAAGATTCCAGCACCCTGTTGCGGGTACCTATAAAAAATGGGCTAATGAAAACGGTAAGAAATATTTTTCAGTTGCGTCAGGCGGCGGAACAGGAAGAACACTTCATCCGGATAACATGGCGGCAGGTCCCGCAAGCTACGGTATGACTGATACAATGGGCAGAATGCACTCAGACGCTCAATTTGCAGGTTCTTCATCAGTTCCCGCTCACGTTGAGATGATGGGTATTATCGGTATGGGTAATAACCCGATGGTCGGTGCTACTGTTGCAGTTGCAGTTGCAGTTGCAAAAGCATAGCAAATAAACTTTTATTAAATATACTAAAAAAGGGCTTTTTTAAAG
>JAFSWA010000043.1 GCA_017444705.1 bacterium | reverse complement strand
GAAATCTTATGTCATAACATACAGAAATTCCCAAATTTCCAACATCTGTTTTTACAATTAAACCTTTTTCCCCGCAAGAAGCAAAATCGCCTTCCCCTTGTTCATAATGGGAAAAAAGATGCATTTTTTCATATTTTGCAATAAGATTACCCTCTCTTTCAAAAATCGGACAAGTGTTTTTTAAGCCTTCATCTGTTTTCAAAACAAAACTCCCGCCAACAACATTAGAATTAAATTCTTTTGCCAAACCTGACAGAAATTTTAGAGTAGGTGAATCTTCTTCAATTTCAAAGCTTTTAGGATATATTTGAGGAAACCAGCCTGTTGAAAATAACTCCGGCAATATAATTAAATCAGCTTTTTGGTTTTTATAATCAGATAACAGTTTTTTTACTTTTTCAAAATTTTTATATTTTGTATTATCGAAATACTTTGAATTATCTTGAAATCCGATTTCTGCACAGTTTTGAACAATTATAACTTTCATTTATTCCCCCATTAAACCCTTTGCAAATTCAAGCGACTTTTCATCATCATTACCCGAAGCGAGCATTGCAATAGCATGAATTTTTTCCGTTTCACTTAAAGAATATACATTAACAAGTGTTGTGTCCGTCTGTTTTTTAACCACAAAAAGATGATTATCCGCTTTTGCCGCAATAATCGGCTGATGAGTAATACAAAGAACCTGATGCGTTTTTGAAAGAATTTTGATTTCATCAGCGACAGCCTGAGATGCAGTTCCCGAAACTCCTGTATCAATTTCATCAAAAATAACTGTTTCAACATTATCTTCAACTGCAAAAACAGTTTTCAGTGCAAGCATAACTCTCGAAATTTCGCCGCCGGATGCAACTTTTATAAGAGGTTTTACCGACTCGGAAACATTTGTGGAAATTAAAAATTCCACATTATCAAAACCGTTTTTATATAATTCGCAATCTTCACACCTAACCTCAAATCTTACCTTTGGCAATTCGAGTTTTTCAAGTTCTTTTGTCAAAACCTCAGAAAGTTCTTTTGCTAATTGCTTGCGATTCTCACTTATTCTCTTTGCTAAATCAACGGAAACTTCATAATATTTCTTTACTTCAAGTTCTAATTCAGCTTGATTTTCAACCCCGTTTTCAATCAAAGATAACTCTTCTTTAAATTTTTTATAATTTTCAACAACATTTTCAAGAGTATGACCGTATTTTCGTTTTAGTTTTTCCAATACTTCAATTCTTTGTTGAACTTCAAAGATTTTTTGTTCATCAACTTCCATTCTGTCAGAATAATTTCTCATATTGGAAGAAACCTCATGTAAAATTTCTAAGGCATTTTCGACACTCTCTGATGCTTCAGAAATTTCCCTATCAATATCAGAATACTTGTTTAATTGTGATTTTATTAAATTAAGATGCGATAAAATCGCATTTTCATCTTCCGAAATTGCGTAATAAACTGCGTTAGACATCTGTTTTAAATCGCCGGCATTTGTCAAAATTGACAACTCTTCGTCAAGTCTTTTATCTTCATTATTATCTTCAATTTGTACTTTTTCTATTTCTTCTATCTGAAATTTCAAAAAATCTATTTGCGACTGAGTATTTGAATTTGCACTAACAATTTTTTCAAGTTGTTTTTTAGCTTCAATATATTTTTCATAATTTAATGAGAAATTATTGACAAGAGATTTATGCTCACTATTGCCGTATCTATCTAAAAGTTCAATATGATATTTAGGTTGAAGATATGTATATGACTGATGTTGAGTATGTATATCAATCAATAATTCTCTGAGATTTTTTATAAAATCCTGTGTTACCAAAACACCGTTAACTCTTGAACGGGAAGATGTAAGGCTTATTTCTTTTGAAACAATAATTTCATCTTCAAAAAGTTCAATTCCATTTTCTGATAGCAAATTTTGCAATGCCAAAGACAAATTATTAATTTTAAAAATTATTTCTATATTTGATGAATTTTCACCTGATTTTATAAGTTCTTTTGAGGATTTTGCACCAAGAGCAACATCTATTGAATGAAGCAAAATACTTTTACCTGCACCTGTTTCCCCTGTTATAACAGTAAAACCGTTATTTAAATCTAACTTTAATTCATCAATCAATATGAAATTTTTAACGTATATTGATTTAATCATAAAAATCCCTTAATTTATGGCTTTGGTGCCGTTCCCCAATTTAATTTTTGTCTCAATATTGAATAAAATTCGTTATTTTTTGTAGTTAAAAGCATTAAATGTGCTTTTTTATCAGCTTTTTTAACAATAATTTCTTTTGAACAATCAATGACATCTTGTCCGTCGGCGTTAACATGCAACTTTAAATCAGCGTTTTGAGAAATAACAGAAATTTTTTCATTGTTTGGAATTACAAGCGGACGAGCAGATATTGTGTGAGGACAAATCGGAACAAGTGTAATTGCATCAAGCGTCGGATACAAAATAGGCCCGCCTGCCGAAAGATTATAAGCTGTTGAGCCTGTCGGAGTAGAAACAATAACCCCATCTGCCAAATACTCACATACAAATTTATCATTTATAAATATATTAAATCTTGATGTTCGTGCAAAAGTACATCCTTTAATAACAATATCATTTAGGGCAAACAGTTTTTTTTCAGTAACCGAAGCCTCTAACATCATTCTTTGCTCTATTCTGAATTTTGAATTTTCTATTAAATTTACAGCCTCGTTAACCTGCTCTGACTGAACTTGCGACAAAAAACCCAAATGACCAATGTTAATACCAAAAACAGGAATTTCAAAATCGGAATAATATCTTGCGGTTTTTAACAAAGTCCCGTCTCCGCCTATTGATATTGCAAAATCTACGTCGTTTTTGAAATTATCTAAGTCAAAAATTTCAGAAGTTATTCCTTTTTGTGCAAATAAATCTTTAATTTTACTTGCTACAACATCCCCATTTTTTAAACTATTATTATAAACTATCCCTATTTTTTTCATACAACAATTATACAACAAGTTTTCGGCTTTGCAAAATTATGTATAAATTGAAATTTATTAATTTATGTAACAATATTTATTTTAATGAAATATAAAAATTTTTAAATTTTTAATTAATATAGTTACTTACGATGGTATGGAAATGGACTACTGTAATTTTAGTATTGCAAATTTTAAAATTAATAAGAATTTAAAAGAAAATAAGCAAAAAAAATATAATAATTTGTCTCCTTTAAGGTGTGATACGGTTTCTTTTGGGGCATTAAAAAAAGCTCAATTTTCCGGAATAGATTTGCTCGTTGTTAATAAATTCAAAGCCCCGATTGAAAAATTTAATTCTAATGTCGACCTGCAAAATTGGTGTAAAAATAAGGTCAAAAACATTGTAAATAAAGATTATCAAGGCAGACAACAAGAAACAGTTGTTCAAAGAAAAGCAATGTTAAAAGAGTGGTTTGATTATGTTCAAAAAGAAAATGATGCTTATTCAGATTCAATTTCTTTATTAATTTTAGATGGCATAACAAAAGACTTAAAGCCAAATGAAGATTCACTTCCGCCTGTTTTAAATAAGGGGATTTTGGCAGATACAATATCTCAAATTCAAGAAAAAACAAAGGCAAATCCAAAACTTGACGTCAATTTTTCAAAACTGTATCAAATGAATCTTCAAAAAAGTATGCTTAATATGGAAAAAGGCGAAAATATCTCAGATATTACCGGCTGGGTCATAATTCCGTCAAAAGAAAACGACCCTGAACATTTTGAAAAAAATGTTGAGAAATTAAAACTTTTATCGCATGACAATTGGTGTACAAAGAGTTTTAATGCCGAACCTTATTTAAGCAAGGGTGATTTTCATGTATATTTAGAAAATGGAAAACCCAAACTCGGGGTTCGTTTTGTCGGTGATGAAATACAAGAAATTCAAGGTGAAAAGAACAACTCAAAAATACCTGTTATATATTTTGATGTTGCAATGGAACATGTTAAAGATAAAAAATTGTCTGAGCGTGCTTTTAGAGAAATCAGACATGGAAAATATCTAAAAGAAAAAGTTGAAAAGTTTGAAAAGAAAATGTTTAAAAATGGTATAGAAAATGCAACACCAGAAGAAATAGTTAAAATCTTTAATATTAAAGTACGTAAAGATAAAATTGGTAATTTACAATTATATAGTCGCTGCAAATTTAAAGAAGGATTTGCTTTTGAAGACTTTAAAATTGATAAGAAAAAAATAATTAAATATTTAAAAGTGAAAGCTGATGAATTAAAAGAAAAGTTAAAAAATGCTTCATCAGAAGAGATATTTAAAACATTTGGAATTGATGTAAAAAAAGATAATGATGGATTTTTAATTATTTCAAAATATTGTCCACCTCGGACAGGGTTTTCTTATGAAGATTATGGAATTGATGAAAATGAGTTAATTAAAAATGTAAAAATAATAGAAGATTTTGCTTTGTTTGCAGATTCGAAAATTACAGATTTAGGAAACTTACAAACCATTGGCGGTGAAGCTACTTTTTATGGTTCGCAAGTAACAGACTTAAGTAACTTGCAAACCATTGGCGGTAATGCTGATTTTAGAGGTTCGCAAGTAACAGACTTAGGTAACTTGCAAACTATTGGCGGTAATGCTGATTTTAGAGGTTCGCAAGTAACAGACTTAGGTAACTTGCAAACTATTGGTGGTGATGCTGATTTTAGTGGTTCGCAAGTAACAGACTTAGGTAACTTGCAAACTATTGGCGGCTATGCTGAATTTTGCAAGTCAAATGTGTCTGATATAGAGAACTTACAAAAAATAGGAATAGGATGCTCAGCTGATATTTCTCAGACAGAATTGATTAAAAAGTTGGAAGAAAAAGGATTTGAAGTAGATATTGAAAATAAATAAAAACCGGAAAACTAACTGTATTCCGGCTCTTATTTTTTAAGTTTTAAATAAAATTATCTGTTAAAGATTCTGTCCCAAAAGCTGTTTGTTTGTTTTTTAGCTTCTGCTTTTGCTGCATTTTTAGCAGCTTTTTTTGCTTTTGCTCTATTTGAAGCGGTGTTTTGTTTCTTTGCATACTCTACGTTACTGTTTACTTGATTAACAGTATTCATAGTTTGGTTAGCTTTGTTTAATGCTTTAGTTGTTTCAGATAAAACATTTGCTTGTACAGAAGCTGTACCCAATACAAACATCAAAACTGTCAATAAAGATAATAATTTTTTCATTTTTTGTACTCCTTTTTTACAGACATTTTACAATTACATTTTATATCAAAAAATCTTTTAAAAGCAAGTTAATTTTATTTTTGTTATAATTTTTCTAAAAGGAGAACAAAATGAACATATATTCGCACTCATACAGCGTAATTTTAGACAATATGGACTTAAATGAATACAGGCTTCGTCCAATTGCAGCGATAATGTACATACAGGATGCTTTTGCAAGGTTCACTGCAACAAAAAGCATGGCCGCTTACGATTTATTCCCCAAAAATATATATTGGATAGTCGGAGAATTTAACATCGATTTTGTTAATTTACTCCCATATTGGTCAGAAGAAATAAAAATTGAAGTTTGGTTTTCAGAATTATCTAAGCTAAAAATTTATACAGATTTTAATATATATTCAAATAACACCCTATTTGCAAAAGGTAACGCTTGTTGGTTCTTAATAGATATGGAAACAAAAAGACCTATAAAAACAGACACTTTTAGCGATAGAATTGAAGTCAGAAATGAACTCGTCTCAGGTGAACATAAAAAATCTATACAGCATGAAACAACTGAGAAAATTTCTGAAATTTCACAC
This sequence comes from bacterium, assembly GCA_017444705.1. GTDB lineage: Bacteria > Cyanobacteriota > Vampirovibrionia > Gastranaerophilales > Gastranaerophilaceae > RGIG3525. The sequence continues at coordinate 13,931 of JAFSWA010000043.1, read as the reverse complement.
ATTATAAATCTGTCTGATTTAGATTTTAACAAACATGTAAATAATAAAAGCTATATAAATATTGCTGAAATGACAATGGATAACGAGTTTAAAAAAAGTCATACAATAAAAAATATGAATATCAAATTCATTAAAGAAACTTTTCTCAATGATGCACTCACTTGTGCAACATACAAAACAAATTCAGAAGAAACATTTGTTCATAAAATTGAAAAAGATGGTGAAACCGTATGTCAAATATCAACATCCTGGACAAATGCAAAAGAAAATCTGCCAATATTAGAAGCTGACTTGAACGTAAAAAAAGAAGCTTTGATTAACGCATAAAAATTATTTATATAGATTATTATTACAATAAATAAATAAATAAAAAATGAGGAGTCTGATTTCAGACTCCTCAAATCTTTTAGGTTAAGAATTAGTAAACAATTGTTAATTCTTCACCGGGGTTCAAACTTGAATTGTTAGATTTTGAAGGAAGAATTATATAAACTAATTCATCAACAAATTCATAAACAAGTCCAAATGTACCGCTTACTGCTAATTTAGTGATATCATAAACACCTTTACCAACAGTAGCAACACCTTGTCCTAAGTTTTTAACACCAACACCCGGGTGTAATGACAATGTGTTAACAGCTGAATTAGAAAGGTTATCACCTAAGTTTTCTAAACCGTTTCCTGAAACTTCAACAGCAGATGCACCGCTTCTTCCGACGATACCAACTGTTCTGCCTGCGAATGACAACGGAGCACCAACTAATCTTGCAATAATGTTAGGATTTTTCAAAACATCAGCTTGTGCTTCTGAGATGTTTTTCGGGAATTCAACAACATTATCACCTTCTTTTAATTGAGTGAATTTAACTTTTACATAACCTGGGTTATTTACACCGGGTCTTGAAACTTCAACAACTTCACCTTTTACTTTTGCTTTTGTTGAATATGTAACACCGTTGATTGTAACAGGGTTAGTTAACTTAGCAGTGAAAGTTTCACCAACATTTGAATGTCTTGCTGAAATTCTTTCTTTTAATTTGATATTCAACGCTGTCGGAACATATTTTCCGTTAACGCCTAATGTATTCTTATTTAATAATCTTGTTCTTAATTCACCAACTAAATAAGCAACTTGTTCTTTTGAAAGATATTCGTCGTTAATAACTTTATCTTTGTCAGGTACATTATCAAGCAAACCGGAAGCAATAACTTCTTTTGTTGCGGGAGCTGCCCAGTTAGGAATATATTGAACTGTTTCGCCTTTGAAAGTTAATGATTTTGCGGGAGTAACATCAATCAAGGTAGCGACTGTAGCAAATACTTCCGCTTTTGTGATAGGTTGATCAGGACGGAATGTTCTGTCAGGATAACCAATCATTACACCTTCTGATAAAGCTTTGTAAATCCAGTTTGTTGCCCAATAATCTCCACCGATATCAGTGTAAGAATATTTTTTACCTGTTTCGGGAATTGACAAACCTTCAGCCAAAACAACAGCTAATTCTGAACGAAGAATCGGCATCTTAGGATTGAAAACTTCTTTTGAGTTTTCTTTGATAATTGATAAAACATCTTTAACAAAAGCGTTTGTTAATACGTTTTCTTTGTTCGTCATACCAATTTGTTTTTTTGTCTTAACGATTTTTCCGCCAACAATGTAGTTAGCATCTGCATTGCTCAATTGCTGTGATTGTGAACCAAACATAGTCGGATGAGCATATGCTTGAACTTTCTGTTCGTCTGTACATGCAAAAGCCGCACCTGCTGTTAAGCATACAAGGCTAAGGCTTAATGCTAATTTTTTTACGTTTTTCATGTGTAAACTCTCCTTTCGAATAAATCTTTTTATACACAGTACATATTCTTGGCATAATTATCTCAAAAATTACCTAAATAGTCAATAGTTTTTTATCATAATTTTTATAAAAAAAGACCCAATATCCTTAAAATAAGGGTATTTGGGTCATTTTTTACTTATCAGATTATATCATCTTTTTTAACGATTTTCTGTTAAATTTTTAATTTCGTCACTCAATGCACCGAGTTGTTCAAGAGTTGACTCATCTATATTTGAATAATCACCTTTCAATACATTACTTATAAGGTCTTTATCCTGATTAAAGGATTTTATTCTGTTAAAGATTGCCATTTCCTGAGAGGATATTGCGTTGGGATTACCGTCTAAATCCGCATAGTGAGGATTTGCCATCGCTTTTGCCAACTCTGCATCGCTTAATACGCCGTCAGGTGTAAGTTTTTCGATACCTGTCAACAAATTTCTCAAAGGAGTCAAGTTAATAGCTTCCGCAGTAGGTGTTACTGTCGGATCCGGCGGTGTCGGCGTAGGTGTCGGCACGGTCGGAGTTGGTGTCGTAGGTGTAGGTGTCGTCGGCGTTGGTGTAGTAGGTGTTGGTGTCGTCGGCGTTGGTGATGGCTCTACCGTCGCTGTTGGCGAAGGCTGAGGCCCATAAAAATTATTTATCGTATTAAAGGTATTAATCGAATAATTTTGTGCGTAAATATCATTCCCGTTTGTATCGATAATACCACGATTACCCCATGCATAGACATCATTTCCGGGTCCGTCATAAGTATCGTTGCCGGGACCGTCAATTATGCCGGTGTTAATATTTGTATCAACAACTGTTGGCATTTGTGGTTGTGCCGGAGGACATATTGGTTTTGTCTGCTGAGGAGGACAAGTGCATGACGGTGTTGGTGATGGTGTCGGCTCAGGACAAGTGCATGTCGGTGTCGGTGATGGTGTCGGCTCAGGACAAGTACATGTCGGTGTCGGTGATGGTTTAGGCGTATGCCTGCATGTATAGCCGGGACAATCATCTACTGTTGGACTCGGAGCCACTGTCTGCGTAGGAGTTGTACCGCCGCATCCACATCCGTCATCAACCGTCGGTTGCGGATTGCATTCTTGTTGTACCGGTTGCTGCTGCTGGCATCCGCAGCTTTGAAGTTGAGCCGCTTTCTGCTGACAACCTTGTGTCTGCTGCTGCGGTTGAAATGCAACTTCTTTGTCAGGGCTGTCATACATCTGTTGGCAGCCGCCCTGTCTTTGCCACCAGAGTGAATTTGAACCGTTTAATCTTCCGGAGAAAAACGTTCCCCTGCTAAAAATTGAGCCGATAAACGGTAATTGTGAAAATAATTGCTGAAAATTCATATGCTTCTCCTTCTTTTCTGCATTTGTACTTAACATGTTTAATATCGGCATTTTTTTTTAAAACTTTAATATTTTTTTTAAATTCTTTCAGATTTTGTTACATAACTTAACATTTTTATTTTTTCTGTATAAAAAATAAAAACCGATACATATTATGTATCGGCTTGGAATTTAATTCGACTTGAATAATTTATTATTAATGATTCGTTTTTATCTGTTCATAGTTAAATTTTTAATAGCTTCACTTATGGAACCGAGTTCTTCCTTTTGTGCATCGCTAATGTTGTCATAGTTGCCTTTTAAAATATCACTTATTAAATCTTTATCTTCATTAAGAACTTTTATTCGGTTAAAGATAGACATTTCTTCCGATGAAATTTTTGTGGCATCACCGTCCATATCGGCATAATGAGGATTTGACATTGCTTTATTAAGTTCTGAATCACTCAATACCCCATCTGCTTGAAGCTTTTCAATACCTGTTAACAAATTTCTTAAAGGTGTAAGATTTACAGCAGTAGAATCAGCAGGTTTTGAAGGACTTGGAGGTTCTGTTGATGACTGCGTAGGAGTAGTCGGTGATGGTGCAACTTCCTGTCTGTAAAAATTGTTAATAGTATTAAAAGTATTTATTGACATATTATTAACGTATAAATCATCACCTTGAGTATCGATTATACCGAAATTACCTCTTGAATAAACATCGTTGCCGGGACCGTCATAGGTATCATTACCGGGACCGTCAGCTATGCCGGTATTAATAGCGAATTGTCCTGAAAAATCATGACCGCAGCCTCTTTGTGGTTGAACAGGTTGCTGATTATGGCAGCATCCGCATGAGTTATCTTGAACCATCGGTTGCTGCATACAACCCCAACCGCCTTCAAAATAAACCTCTTGGTCGGGCATATCAAATGCTTGTGAAGGCAAATAGCCTTGTGTACAGCATCCTTGACCGCCCTCATAGTAACCGTACGGCACGCCTTGCATTTGCTGAGTACCACCCATTTGCTGCATGCCTCCGATTGATTTTGATCCGCCAAAGAACATACCCAATAATGCTTGACGAATGTTCGATGCATTTAAACCTTGAAAATAGCTCATATTTTTCTCCTTCTTTTTTTACATTTTTACTTAACAATCATATTATCGGCATTTTTTTTTAAAACTTTAATTTTTCTTTTATTTTTTTATGATTTTTGTAACAAAACTTAATAAAAATTATGGAACTTTCAATCAAATGTTAGAAATTAAGACCGATAATTTAATCATTAACCTGTCATAGCGACAAATCAACCGTAGGCAAGGCGACAGCCGAGCCTTACGGGGGAGGGTACCGCTTGCGGTAGGAGCCGTAGGCGACGTGCCAATCCAGTTTCCATGTCATTGCGAGAAACCGCTATTTCGGCGGTTTCGTGGCAATCCAAAATATAAAAAATGGTGGGCAAGTATGCCCACCTTACATATTAATTAAAATATTTCTGATTTCATATCTGTTGTTACCCTTTAACCTTAAAATTTTTACTTTTTCTTCAATTAAAATATCTGTTCTTCTTTTTTGAAATTTTTAAACCCCTTTTTGAGGAATTTTTTTGTTATTTTAAAGAAAAAAACATTAAAATATTTTAAAAAAAAATTATGTCAACTGTCGATATAGAGAATTTAATTTTTGTTATAAACGATTTATTATAAAATCATAAATCAGTATAAAGTCAGTAAAGAAAGGAAATTAATATGAAAATTGAAATGGCACCATCAGTTGTCTTGGAAAATTTAGAAGATTTATATTTTGAACTTGTTCCGAAACAGGTAGATTTAAGGAAAAAACGTCCGACGTATTTGAGTAAAGAGAAAAAACGTACAACAAAATTAATGGGAATTGATGCGGTAAAAGAGGCTATTAGTGATATTGATATAAATAAATTAAAAAATATATATTTAATTGGGACTGAACCTTTGTTTAACCCTGATTTTAACAGGATATTAAGGTTTTGTCTGCATTTTGCTCCGACTACTGTTGTTACGGGAGCACAAAATATTAACGAGAAAAAAGCCCGTTTTTTGGAAAAAGTACAAAATGAACGGGAAAATAATTATCCGCTAATATTTAATATAATCCTTTATCACTTTGATGAGAGAATAAATGATACTTATTGTGTAAGGGGAGATTTCAGAAAGGTAATGCACGCTATTGATTCTCTTCAAAAATACGGTTTTTCTCCGATTATAGTTGTAAATAACAAAACCGAAACACAAGAAAAAGAACTTATCGAAGGGTTTGAAAAAGTTTTTGGCAGATACGGATTAATTCAACCGAAAATAATAATTAATACCAAATCAGCGGTTGATCCTGATATGTCAAAACTGAATTTTGTGAAGTTAACAAAAAAATTACACTGTGCAAAATCGAGAGTTTTTTCTTCGGCAGGAGTATTTTCATGCCCTGTACTTGTAGGCGACAACAGAGCAAGAATGGGAACAACTTTAAAAGATTTTTCCAAAACAAATTATCTTGAAACTGAAAACTGCAAAAATTGTATTTCAAAAGAACTTGAAAATAAAAATATTGCGGATAAAACATTTGTTTAAATTTTGTTACTTTATATCGGTTCAATAGCAAGGACATTTGCTACGGCAGTATCCTTTGAATGAGAAAGACTAACTTGAAGAATCAGATGAGAATACTTTTTTTTGTTAATCAACCTGATAGAAACTCCGCCGTAATTATCACGGAAAACTTCAATTTGATTATAGTAAACATCTTTGATTCCGAGTTTTGTCAGAGATTTTACGCATGCTTCTTTTGCACAATATCTCGCTGCAAGATGCTTTGCAGGCGTTTTATAAGAAAAGCAATAGTCAATTTCCGATTTTGTATATATTTTCTCCAAAAATCTGTTATTTCGGTCTACTGAATATTTATCAAACCTTTTGATATCTTCAATATCTATACCGACAGCTAAATTTTTAATTTCCATAGCTTTTCCTTTAATTTTATTGTATTATTATTCTATAATTTTTTTAGGATTTAATCAATATTAAAGGAGGCAAAATGACAGATGCAAAAGAACTCGAAAAGGCTTTATTTAAGTCGGTTGAGGCTAAAACTCCCGATTATATAAAATCATCCGAATTACTTAATTCCGATATTGAAAATGAATTTGTGTTCAAATTAAAAAAAGCTCATTTACTTCCTTATGATGAAATAAATAATCCAGAAGGGCTTGATTTAAACAATTGGTTGAGTAATTACGAAAAAGAAGCAAAAGTTTCCACAGCGGGAATAAGAGGACCGCAGAATATTCTTTATCCTCATGATACCCGATTTCCTATAAATTTAATCGGAATAATGCTTGCTACGGTTGCAAAAGCACTTGTTGCCAAGGAAAAATACAAAGGGAAAAAACTGCGTAAAATATTAGGTCGTGAAGTTCGTTATAACTCTGATAAAATGGCTGATTTAATTGCGAGAATACAGGCTGCATACGGAATTGAGACCCTTATGAATGACGGAAGAAAAACCATGCCTATTTGGCTTGCGTCTTTTTTGGCATTTCAGATGGATTTGTTAGGCGGAGAATATATAACTTCAAGTCACGGCATAAGTGTTAAAAATGCCACAAAAGACCTTAATTGCCAAGGCAGCCAGTATCTTCCGGAAGAATCAATGGAATTTGTAAATAAAATTAAAGAAATCTTTGCACAAACAGAAAAAAACGGAGAGTACGAAATTAAAATTGCGTCAAGATATAATCCGCTAATTAATGAAAGTATTTTAAAATCCCTAAATAACGGTATTTCGTTATATAAAGAATATCTTTTAAACGGAGTTGCGGATAAATCTAATATTGACTTAATTAAAAATTCCAAAAATAAGATTATTATAGAAAATGTCGGCGGTTCAGCCTATAAAACATTATCCGTTCTTTTAAAAGAACTTGGAATTGAAAAGACTTTTGAATGGCAAAATATTGAAGAAGACTCGTTCTTTCACGGAATCGGAAAATATGACAAAGACCCAAAAGGCAATACATGTTTTTATGATTATTCCGTTGATGCAACTGTTATTTCAAAAGATAAAGACGGAAATCATTATTTTCCGGTTATTGAAACACTAAATTATGATGTAAAGCTTTCAAAATATCCTGTCGGAACAGTAGTTTTAATAACCGACCCAGATCATGACAGATTAACTGTTTGTCAAATAGAAGATGAAAAATCAATTCCCGAAATTAAAAAAGCGGGTGTTGATTACATGAAACTTGATAACAACCGGATTTTGAGCGTTTTAACAGCAAATCAGTCTTTTCTTCTTATAATGGATTTTTGGACAAAAAAATTAAAAGAAACAGAAAAATTTAATAATCATCCGAGGTTTATAATAAAAACTACCGCTTCCGCAAAAAGTTGGGATGAATGGGCTGAAAATAACAGCATTAAAGTTGTGAATGTTCCGGTCGGATTCAAAGAAATTGCAAATGTAATGAAAAAAGTTGAAAAACAGATAAAAGACCGTCCTGATAAAGAAGTTGTAGTAACCGATGTTTTGGGTAATGATATAAATTTGGGTGTTAATCCGAGATTAATTTTTGCAGGAGAAGAATCAGGCGGAATGATTATCGGAGCCGAAGAGTTAATTAAATCACAAAACGGCAGAATAGCAATCGCAATGAGAGAAAAATCGGCAACAGAAGCTATTATTGTAGCTTCGGCACTTGCTTCAGAACTTGAAAAATCCAATAAAACTTTTACAAAAGCATTGAATGAACTTTTTGACAGAAATAATATTATTGCGAAATTTGATATAAGAGAAGATATAGCTTATTACAACGAGTCCGAGCCTGATATTGAAAAATTAAAACAGGCTAAAATTGAAGGTGAGGCAAAAAGAACAAAAAATGATTTATTCTATTTAACACTTGCTTTTGCTAATTTTGAAAATCTGATTTCTTTAAATACTGTCAAAGAAATTTTTAAGGATACATTTAAAGAATTATGTTTTGATAGTCTTTTTGAAATAAAATTTGTCGGAGACGGAACTTATTTGAAATTTAGCAATAAATTTATAGAAATCCGACCGTCAGGAACGGATGCCAAGACAAAAGCCTATGGTGCGGGAGATAACAAAGACGAAATAAAATTATACGCAAAAATTTTGGGCAATTATTCGGGAGAAATAACTCCGCTTTACCAAAAATATATTTTAAAAGATTATTATGACAGCGTTAAAGAAAAATCAATGATTAAATATTTGGAATTTACAAATAAAGATGCAAATAACGATATTTTTGAAATTCCTGATTATAATGTGTAAAATAATTATAAAATATTTACATAATAAAAAAAACTTGTTAATATATAAATAAAGGGATAAAATAATGAATTATATTTATGCGGCAATAGCAATAATAATAGCACTTGTAGTTTTAAAATTTATTTTAAAATTGAGTATAAAGATATTTACGGCATTATTTATAATAACGGCATTGGCACTTACTGTTACGGTAGCCGTAATAAAGCCGAAAATGCATAAAGAATTTAACTTTAATATTATTGAGAAAATGTTAAAATTTAATGATGATGGTTCTGCCACAATTATAGAAACAACTACAACAAATCAAAGGGTAAGTAAATAGATGAAAAGAATAGTATCAAGTTTAGTATTGGCATTTTATCTAATATTTTTATTCACCGCAACAGGTTTAGCGAGTGAACTTTACTTTATAAAAAACGGGAGTAAGTCGGCCATTTTGCCGGTTATACAAAACTCTTTCAATACATCGGGATACACCATAAAAAACAGTGACCCCGTATATGGAGTAAAAGGTTCCGATGGTACTGTTGCGATTTTGGAACAATCAGGCAGTGATGCTTATTATTTCATTGACAGTACTGTTGATTCGGATTTAAGCAAAAAAATCAAATCAGCAATTAAAGCTATCGGTTATAATTGCAAAAAGGTCCGTAATGATACAATGTCGATGTCATATTCGCAGACGGCGTTGGCACTGAAAAAATCTCTTTCATCGGAAACAAAAACTTACAATTTTGACAGAACTCAAAATACTCAAACAAATATCAATGCCGGAAATTATACAACCACGAACAATTATACAAATTCTGTTCCGCAAAATCAAAGTCAAGACCCAAACGGAGATAATGACGTATGGACGGGTTATATAGCACAGATTCCGGCAGGAACAACATTCAACGTATATTTGCAAAGTGCAATAAATACGGCTACTGCAATGAAAGGAGATGAAGTTGTCGGAGTTTTGACAAAAAACTGGACATACAGAGGTTATGTAATTGCAGAACAAGGCAGCAAGGTAATAGGATACATATCGAAAGCCAATTCAGCAGGAATGGCACAACGTGACGGAAAAGTAAAATTCAGCTTTAATCAATTACAAACAACTGATGGCAAAGTTTATGCAATAAGTACGGAAGAAATTGAATTTAAAGTTGATTCGGAAGGAAAAGTTGCAAGTAATGTCGGCAAAGTAGTAGGCGGAGCCGCTGTTGGTGCACTTGTAGGATTGCTTTTTGGTGCTTTGGACGGACGTGACGGTGCTATTGGCAGAGGTGCCGCTTGGGGTGCGGGAGTCGGTGCTGCTTGGGGAACCGGTTCAGCGGTTATGGAACATGGTTCTGATGCGGAAATTCCCATTTATACAGAAATGTCAATAAAATTGACAGCTCCGCTAAAAATGGTATTATCTAATTAACGAAAGGATAAAATATAATGAATAAAAAACTTGTAACCTTAGGTCTTATAATATTAGCAGTATGCGTAATCGGAAGATTATTGTGGGTAGGTTTAAAAAGCATAAAGGTTGATGATTTTCATCCAGTTTCAGTTATTTTTATAATTGATTCTTCGGCTTCAAACCAAAAAGCATTGCCCGGACAGATTAAATTTTTAAAAACTTTATGTTCCTTGCTTGACCCTGAAGATCAAATAAAGATTTTAAAAACATCACAAAATGCATATTTAATATATGAAGGTTCGCCTATGGATACAGTCAGTGTTTCAAAAGCGTTGGAAACTTTTACAAAACTTGATGAAAAAGACTACGGTACAGCATACGGTGAAGCAATGAAAAAGGCAGTTTCACATAGTTTGACAATGTATAAAGACGGCTATACACCGTCTATTGTTGTCATAGGTGATTTGGAAAATGAAGGTGCAATCGAAAAGCAGATAAATTGGGAAACTTTACCGGATAATATAGCAAAAGCACAAGAAAGTTTGCCGGACTTGACGCTAATGTTTGTATATGCACATCCTGAGAAATTAGATATGGTTAAAGAGAAATTAGGCCCTGTTTTAGGCGAAAAACATTTGATTGTTGCAACCGAACAGATGGCTAATAAAGTAAATACAAGATTTTTGAGTGCAATTGGAAGATAAGGAGAAATTATGGCTTTTAGTATAATTACAAAATACGGAGAAAAAACTGTACAAAACAGAGAGGTTGTAAATATTTCCTCAAAAGCGGGGAGCGATATTGTTATGAATCTCGGGTTTGATTATTTGATAACAATTCAATATGATAAGACGTTGAACAGATGCACAATATTGAATCCGTTTAATAATCCGAATTTTCTGTTTAAAGGAGCACCTATGGGTGCAAAATTGGATGTAACCAATGTTTGTAAAATTATGGTTGCAAATTCAGATGAATTTATCGGTATTAAGATTATTCCTCAAGAAGCGGTTCAAAATAAACCGGTTCCGCAGCAGCCTGTTAAACAACCTGAAACTGTAAGTGCTATCGCTGAACAGGGTTTTACAAAAGATGATATTCAAAATTTGTACGGTAATAGTGAAAATGCCGAAACAAAAATTAAAATTGACAAAAATCAGCAAGATATTGAAAAAGAACGTGTTGCAATTATAAAACAAGTTGCATATAAGATTAATGATTTGAGAAATAAAATATCAATGGGAACAAAAAGTAATGCAATTATTCATGTCGGTTTATTTTTTGCATCAGTTGTTTGTGCCTTTGGTGTTGCAAACTATTTAACCGGACTTCCGCTAAAAGATGCACAAAGCATAATTCAGATGCCGACAAATTTAAAATTGGTCATTTTATATTCAGTTGTAATTTTCGGATTGGGTTTAATGTTAAAACAGGGAGTATTTTTGTGTTTTCAAAATAAGATTAACCAAAGTCCTTCTCCGACAGCAAAGATTGCCGAAAAATTCATGACATATATACCAATCATTTTCTTTGTTGCAATATATTTTATAAATGTTTTGTATTATATTGCCCCAGGCGGATTTCCGTTCTTTGCAATATTAATTTCACTGTTCTTTGTTACGATATGTGCAACATTGGCGGCAGGATGCGGTTACTTTAAATCGTATAATATTGAAAACTCTATGGAACTCGAAAAATACGAATACAGAGAAGATTTTGAAAAGGTTGTAAAAGATTATCAAAAATGGATAGAAAAATATATTAATTCTTTAAGTGTACAAAAATTAAAGGGAATAAAAGATAAAATCTTTTCGGAACAGATAATGATATTTTTTGAAACATTAGCAGGAATTATAACAGCACCGTTTTTGGCTTACGGGGTTTCAAACACTTTGGCATCTTGTTTTCCGGAAGCAGCAGGCTGGGTAAGAATTTCCGGGTTAAGGTTCAGCCCTATATTTCTTGTTCTTGCGGCAATAATGATTGTTCTCGGTTTCTTTATGTTTGCTAATGCTTTCTTCAACGTAAGGAAAATTCAAGGCTCTAACGTATTGAAACAAGACGGTTTTAGCAACTATAAAGACCATGGAGTTGAAATCTTCGGACTTGCAGGTGTAAGAAAATTAAACTCTGATAAAATTCGCTGTCTTATAATCGGTATTGCTATTATATTCATTGAATTTACTATGAACGTATCATATTTTATGCAAACAAAAGGCGATAATCTTAGTGAAATGCTTTTAAGTATAGTTGCAGCTCTCGTAGTTACAGCGATTTTGATAGCGGAAACATATCTTTTAAGTGCAACTAAATACGAGAAATGGACACTTGAAGAAATTATTGCAAAAGTGGATAAAGAATTCTAATGAACATTTTCGGTTACATATTAATAGCTATAACTGTATTGTTAACAATATTTGTAGGGATAAAGCAACCGACAATGCATACTAAACTGTTCATATACGATTCAAAATATGAAATTGTTGAAGAAAATAAAGCTCCCTCAATAGAAACAGTTGTTAAGACAGAGGAAATACCGACTATGTCTGCTGATGATTCCAAATCAAAAATTCAAATTGCAATGGAAGAGCAGGAAATACCGGCGGTAAATGTTGAAGTAAAAACGGTTGAACAACCAAAAACAACAACACAAGTAAAACAGAATACTCAACAAACAACACAAAAGCCTTTGGCAAAAACCACAACTAAACAGGTACCAAAAACAACAACTACAACGAAGAAACCTGAGGAAAAAGTTGTTGTGCAAACAAAACCTCAAACAACCCAAACAACAAAAACAACTACTCAACCGCAACAAATAACACAAACAAAACCTCAACCCCAACAAACAACCACACAAACGCAAACTCAGCCTACTGTTGTTCAAACCCAGCAGCAGAAACCTTCTCAAACCACAGTTAAGGTTTTGACCCAACAAGAAGAAGAAATTGCGTGGAATGTATGGCGTTCAAATCTGCAAAATAAAATACTAAGAGATGTAAAACTCCCTACAATTCCAATGGGGACAGTATTTAAAGTTTCTTTTGATGTAGATAAATACGGGAAAATTACAAATTTACAAACATGGTCGGCAGATTCAAGATACACGCCTTATGTAATTGAATTTGTTGCTCCTGTTATAAGAAGTTATCAGGGAAAACCTATATTAGACTTTCCGACGGGTTCGCAGCGTACAAAAACAACATTTACCGGTGCATGGAAAATTGCATCATCGGTAAAATACTCATCACCAAGCGATTATAATGATACCGAAAGGATATTAAAATAATGTTCAGGTGCAAGGATTGCGGAAGTGAATATGAGATAAAACCTGATTTTTGTGATTGCGGAAATGACATTTTTGAAGAAATTGTTCAAGAGGTGAAACAGCCCGAATCGATTCCCGTACCAAAGCCGAAACATAAAAAGACTTTTGAAGAACAATATCCGGGGTTGAGCAGCTTTTTCCAATCTCTTGACCCTATTTCGGTTATAATTTTTATTTTGTGCATAATACTTTCTATCTGCTCAATAATTTTCATTAAACCGAAAGAGAATGTTGCCGAACAAGTACAAAAACAAGAACAAAAGATTGAAAGAAAGGTTGCGGATATTAATACTTTTTGGAATGATACCCCTCCAAAACCGGAAGTTAAACAACAAGTTCATGAGCAGACAAAAACTGATAATATAGTAGAACAGATTATAAATATTATTCCTAAGACAGAAGAACCCAAAAAGGAAGAGCCGAAACAAACCGTAAATACTAAACCTAAAAATCCTGTACAAACACAACAGGTACAACCGAAAACCCAACCAAAAACGCAAACGGCTATTCAAAAATCACAACCTAATAATAAAGTCCAGCAAACACAAAAGCCTGTTCAAAAAAGTTCACAAACTTCTGTGCCAAAGACAAATCAAACTTCAACACAAAATAACACAACTAAACCTGTACATAATGTAAATACTCAACCGTCACAACCTAAACAGCAAACTCAACCTCAATCTCAACAGCAGATACAACAACCTCAACAACAGGT
>JAFSWA010000042.1 GCA_017444705.1 bacterium | reverse complement strand
TAAAATGTCGCCTTTGGAATTTCAAGGCTGTCTATATCCCAACCGAGTTCACTAAAGCCCCTCAGTAAAATTTCCTGTTTCGCTTTGAATTTTTTGTTAGCAGCAACACAATATTCATAGCCTTCTTGGGAATTTAAAACCTCAGCTCCCGCTTTTTGAATACCCTTGAATACCCCTGTATCAAAGGTTGATTTTAATTTTCCAATCATCTGAACGGCATATTCATTTCCGCAGAGCCAGCCTAATCTCCAGCCTGTCATTGCAAACGGTTTTGAAAAACTGAAAAATTCAACAGCAACATCTTTTGCCCCCTCAATTTCCAAAACACTGTGAGGTTTATCATTTTCATCAAAATAAATATCGCAATATGCCGCATCTGAAATCAATAAAATATCTTTTCTTTTACAAAAATCAACACAATGTTCCAAATATTCTCTCGTCGCAGTTGCACCAAGAGGATTATTCGGGTAATTTATCATCAATGCTTTAATTTTGTTTTCGTCAAAACCGTCTTTTTTCAGATTTTCAACTACTTCATCAAGATTAGGCATATAATTATTTTCTTTTGTTAAAGGTATTCCGTATCCGTTAATCCCAGAAACTTTGCACATTTCTTTTACGGAAGCGTAACCAGGATTCGGAATAAGAATAATATCTTGTTCATAAATATTTGTTTTCGGATTGGAAATTTCCCTTATAACATTTGCCAAACCTTCTTTTGAACCTATAAGAGAAAAAATTTCTTTCTGCGGGTCTAATTCAACATTAAAACGATTTTTCATGTATTTTGCAACCGCTTCAAGAAAATATTTTTCGCCCTTTGACGTTGAATAAGAATGAATTCCCTGCTCATCAAGAACTTCTTTCAATTTGTCAATAACAAATCTTGGAGGCGGGTCTGACGGAGCACCCATTGAAAGTGAAATCGGAGCTCTGTTTTTTGCCGTCAATTCAGGTGTTAACCTTGCAGCCTCTGCTTTAATCGTAAACATTATATATGTTTCAAGTGTCTTTACATAATCGTTAAATATATCTTTCATTTTTTCACCTTTAATTTAAAACTTTCTTTTGATAAGCCCATGCACTGTGGTTATGAATACTTTCAAAGGCTTCTATCTCAATTTCATATGAAGTTATATTGTCATATTTCTCTATTGCCAAAACAACATCTCTTAAAACATCTTCAACAAACTTTGGATTTTTGTATGCTTGTTCTGTTACATATTTTTCATCACGTCTTTTTAAAATTGAATAAACTTCGCAAGAACCGCATTTTTCAATATCATTAATTATATCTTCTATCCAAATATGATTATCTCTATTGTAAGTAATGTTCACTGCAATAATCGCTCTTTGATTATGAGCACCCGAATCGGAAATCTCTTTTGAGCAAGGGCAAAGTGTAGTTACGGGAACTTTTACCCCCAAATAAAATTTGTATTCGTTGTTCTCATTCAATTTAGCCTTAAAAAAACAATCATATCCAATAAGTGAAGTTATTTTTGATATGGGTGCTTTTTTCTCAATAAAATACGTAAAGTTAAATTTTACCTCTGCAAATTTCGCCGAAAGTTTATTTTTTAAATTTTCCATCATCGGATACATATCAAAAATATTACTTTTGCTAAAATCGTTCAAAACCTCAATAAATCTTGACATGTGCGTACCTTTAAAATTTTTGTCAAGAGAAACACTCATCCTCGCTTTTGCATTAACAATTTGATTTTCTGCATTTTTCCTCTGAACAAGCAACGGCACCTGAACATCCTTAACTCCTACTTTTTGGATGTCTATACCTCTTTTATCCTTTTTATTTTGTATGTCTTTAAGTTCCATAATTTTATTTCGGCTGATTTGATATTACATATTATCGAAAGATTTCTCTTCCAATGCAAGTAAAAGTTTAAGTGCTGCTTTTCTTTGTGTAGCAGGCGGTGCTACTCTTAAAAGTTCAATAGCTTTAAGCATAACAGGATCTTTGTCATACCAGCGATTACCTTTATTCTCATATGTTTTAACCATTTGATAAACATGCTCTATTACTTCTGCCGCAACATTTTCCTGCAATTTAATCATAAAATCGGCAGCCTCGACTTTTGTTTCTTCGGGCTGGACTTTCAATAATTCCAACGCTTCTTTTAATATTGGATCTCTGTCATACCAACGACGATATTCTTCTGCCATAAAATTTCCTTTTCCTTTTAGCGTTTTAATTATACCGTTTTTTTATTAATTGTTCAACTACCTTTTTACAGGATTCAAAAACTTCTTCAACAGAAGCCTTTGCGTCAATAATTTTGACTCTGTTCGGTTCAAGTTTTGCAATCTCTCTATAACCGTTTTGAACTTTTATCTGAAAGTCTTTACCCGCTTGTTCCATTCTGTCACGGTCGTTTCCCCGTCTTTTTATTGCCGTTTCAATATCCACATCACAGACAATTGTTAAATCCGGTGTAAACCCGCTTGTAGCAAGATTATTCAGATATTTTAATTTTTCAATATCTTCCCCTCTGCCGTAACCCTGATACGCTATTGTTGAATCGGTATGACGGTCGCAGAGTACGATTTTCCCTTCATTTACGGCAGTTTTAACTATTGTATCTATATGTTGTGCTCTGTCTGCAAGAAACATAAATGCTTCACATTTTGGAGAAATGTAGCCGTCATAATGCAAAAGCAGTTTTCTTATTTCTTCGCCCAAACCTTTTGCACCCGGTTCTCTTGTTACAACAATCTCAAACCCCTTTTCTTCAAGGTATTTTTGAAGTAAATTGAGTTGAGTTGTTTTTCCGCACCCGTCAGCACCTTCAAAGGTTATAAAAAGCCCTTGCTTTTTATTTTGCATTACAGAACACCCCAGCCCAAGTATTTATGTAATACTTCGGGAATAATAACCGAGCCGTCAGCTTGCTGGAAATTCTCTAAAATCGCCGCAAATGTACGACCGACAGCCAAGCCGGAACCGTTCAATGTATGAACGTAATTAACTTTTCCTGTTTCATTTGAACGGTATCTGATATTCGCTCTTCTTGCTTGATAATCTCCGAAATTAGAGCAGCTGGAAATCTCTTTATAAGCGTTATAAGATGGCATCCAAACTTCCAAATCATAACATTTTTTAGCCGAGAACCCTATATCTCCCGCACAAAGAGCAACTCTTCTGTATGGCAGTCCGAGCATTTCCAAAACTGTTTCTGCATTTCTTGTAAGTTTTTCATGTTCCTCAACGCTTGTTTCGGGTGTGCAGAGTTTAACCAATTCAACTTTATTAAATTGATGCTGCCTGATTAGCCCTCTTGTATCTTTTCCGGCAGAACCTGCTTCCCGTCTGAAACATGGAGTATATGCCGTCATATATTTAGGCAGTTCGTTTTCTGATAAAATTTCGCCGCTATATATATTTGTAACAGGAACTTCTGCTGTCGGAATTAAATACAAATCTTCATTTTCGCATTTATACATATCTTCCGCAAATTTTGGAAGTTGTCCTGTTCCTCTCATTGAATTTGAGTTAACCAAAACCGGAGGCATAATTTCTTCATAACCATGTTGATTTGTATGAACATCCAAAAAGAAATTGACAATGGCACGTTCTAATTGTGCTCCTTTGCCCCGATAGAGTGAAAATCTTGACTGTGAAAGTTTTACTCCCCTTTCAAAATCGACTATGTCTTTTTCCGTAACGATGTCCCAATGTGCTTTTTGTTCAAAATCAGGATGTGCCGGTTCACCCCAGCGTTTTATTTCAATATTTTGTGAATCATCAAAACCTAATGGGGTTGTTTCATCAGGAGTATTAGGAATATTCAGTAATAAATTTCTCTGTAATTCATCCAATTCCGCCTGTTTTTCATCAAGTGCTTTTATTTCTTCGCCTTGCAGACGAACTTGTTCCTGAATAGCTGTGGTATCCTCTCCGTTCTTTTTCATCATGCCTATCTGTTGTGAAATATTTTTTCTGTTTGATTTTAATTCATCAGCTTTAATTTGGCATTCTCTTCTTTGCTCATCAACTTTTAAAACCTCGTCAATTGTCCAATGCGGAGCTCTGCGTTTTAAAAGTTCATTAATTTTTTCCGGATTTTCCCTGATTAATCTTATGTCTAACATAATACTACCTTCTAACTCTTAATGTTCTACAAAATATTTTAATAAAAAGAAAAAAAAATGTAAAATTATTGTAAAAATTTATAATTCATATTAGCAAAAAAAATCTTTATGCGTTTTTCAGAATGATATATTAAGTAGGAGAAGAAAATGCAAATTTCAAAAATTTCAGGATTTAATCGTTATCAGACAAAATCTGTCGCAATGAAAGGGAAAAGAGCCGATAAAGCACTTATCAAAAAATTTGATAATTTCATGTATGATAATGATTTATTTTTAAAGGTTGAAATTGTTCCCATAGCCAAAAAACAAAATCCGGTAATGAAAGCACAATTATTCCATTGTGATGAAAAAACAGGTAAAGAGGATCTTCTTTTGGTAAGAAATGTAAATAAAATACCTCATTTATTTACAGGTATCGGTTCTACTCTTGACGAAGCGAAACTGCATATGATAAAGCAAATTTCGGGTTATAATTTGGCAATAATAAATAATCCTCAGTATAAATCAAGTTTCATAGCTTAAAATAAACTTTTTTGTCCGTTATAGGCTGGCACATCAATTCCCAAACAGCGATAGCCTTCGGGGGAAACTTTTCTTCCTCTCGGAGTTCGCTGAATTAGTCCTGACTGCAAAAGATATGGCTCATATACATCTTCAATGGTCTTTACATCTTCGCCTAACGCTGCTGCAAGCGTTTCAACACCGACAGGTCCGCCGTCATATTTTTCGATAATCAATTTCATCATCGCTCTGTCTGTATTATCAAGCCCCCAAGAATCAATACACAAATTATCAAGTGCTTCATTTGCAATATCTTCTGTAATTTTTCCGTTATATTTTACTATTGCAAAATCAGAGACTCTTTTTACAAGTCTGTTTGCAATTCTCGGTGTTCCTCTTGAACGTTTTGCTATCGCATAAGCACCCCGTTCTTCAATATCAACTTCTAATATTTTTGCTGTTCTTTTTATTACGGCTTTCAGTTCATCAATATTATAAAATTCAAGTCTGTGAATAATCCCGAATCTGTCTCTTAACGGTCCTGACAAAGCTCCCGCTTTTGTTGTTGCTCCAATCAGTGTGAATTTTGGTACTGCTACCCGTAATGTCTTTACTGTTTGTGATTTTCCCGTTGTTATGTCAAGTGAAAAATCTTCCATTGCGGGATATAAAATCTCTTCGGCAATTTTATTTAATCTGTGAATTTCATCAATAAAAAGTACTTCTCCCGCTTTCATTGACATCAAAATTCCTATAATATCCCGTGGTCTTTCAAGAGCAGGTGCGGATGTTATTCTTATACCTGTTCCGAGTTCGTTTGCAATTACACCGGCAAGTGTTGTTTTTCCAAGCCCCGGAGGACCGTAAAAAAGAAGATGATCAAGTGAAACACCTCTTTTTTTACTCGCTTCAATTGAAATTTTCAAAGTTTCTTTTAATGCACTTTGACCGATGTAATCATTAAAAGTTTTTGGACGAATACTGTTTTCAAATTTGTTGTCAAAGGTCTTATCAAAATCCGTTTCCTGTGGTTTTAGATTTTCATTTTTAATATTATTATTTTTATTATTATCAGATAATATCACTCGCCCTCTCCTGTAACATTAATTTAGCATAAAATGACAGTATTGCCAAATCTTGCCAAAATAAAAGGGCTTTTAATGCCCTCATCTAAAATTCTCTCTAATGTAGTCTTAACCGAATATTCTCATATATATAAAAACAAAACCTTTAAATTTATTGTCATAATTTTTTATCAGAATTTCATTTTTGTTACAATTCTAAACATTTAATTTTTAGAAAAATTTATTTATAAAAAAATTGTAAAATATTGAAAATTTTAGTAAAATATAGTATAATTAATATACGAAATATATAAAGGTACATGTATGAGAAACAAAAAACATAATGGTTTTTGTATTTCCTATTCACCCGCATATACTCTTGCGGAAATTTTGGTTACTCTTATGGTAATATCAGGAATAATACTTTTAGCGTTTCGTGTTGTATCAGGAGATAAACAAAGTACATTTGATGCAAAATTTAATAAAGTGGCATCTATAATTACTTCAAATCTTCAAGGGGATGTTCTTAAAAAAACAGGTTTCAAGTATGGCGATTATACGAGTGATAGTCATGCATGCATAGAGGCTATATTGAAAAATATGAAATTTGAACAATGCTTTTATGATGAC
>JAFSWA010000041.1 GCA_017444705.1 bacterium | reverse complement strand
TGTCATTTCATTATCAGTTGGATAGAGCGCTTCTACGCTTTATTTTTATACGTCAAAGTTTTTATTCTAAAAACATTTGACTGGCCAACTGAGCTACGGAGGCTTATATTATTCATTTGTCATTTCATTATCAGTTGGATAGAGCGCTTCTACGCTTTATTTTTATACGTCAAAGTTTTTATTCTAAAAACATTTGACTGGCCAACTGAGCTACGGAGGCCTATTTTGTTGTCATCCCGCTTCAGTTGGATAGAGCACTTTTCGCTTTATCTTTATTCGTCAGAGTTTTACTTCGTAAAACATCTGACACCCAACTGAGCTACGTAGGCCTATTTGTATTCAATTTTCACTGTTCTTATTTTGCTAAACAGCTCACAAAAGTCGTAAAATATTACTTACTAACCTGATTTTTTAAAAATCGTATTTTTCAACTACTTTCATTATACTCCAAAATTCCGCTTGAATACAGCATTTTTCGTTTTGATTGTTAAGTTTTGTAACAAAATTTTAACAATTTCGTTCTTTTTATTAAAGATTTTTCAAAAAATGCCGATAACTAAATTACAAGCAATATAAAATAAAAGGGGTATCAAACGGTGACTAATTTAAGTGTATCATTATCGAATCTGTTAAAAAATTTAAACTATCAGTACGCAGCTGCATCACAGCAAACAACTGACAGCAAAAAAACAACTTCATCAAAGACAAGCTCTGCAAGTTCTTCAAAGACATCGACAACTTCGTCTTCGAGCTCTTCTGCTAAGACGACATCTGCGTCGGCTTCATCTCTTGCAAAGTTGTTAAACAATATTTCAAAATCTTCAAGTGTTTTGAATAACACTTCGGTTATTACAAATGATATGGTTACCGAATTTTTCAAATCATATAAAAATTCAACTATGACCGCAATTTACAACAAATTACAAAATGGGTCTTCCATGACTTCTTCTGATTTGGCAAATTTTAAAGCTCAGGTTTCAAAATTAAGTTCTGATGAACAAAAATTGTGGAAATCAGAAATTTCAAAAATTGAAAAACAAATTTCATCAAAAATAGCAACTACATCAACTACAACAAATAAAACAACAACAACAAATAAAACAACAACAACAAATAGTTCTTCCTCAAAAATCTCAAATGGTGTTGTATCAGGCATCTTATACAACAACGGTACAAAATACACAGGTGTTTATTCAGACGGAAAATACTACAAGAATGGTGTTTTGGCAAGCGGAACGGTTGACGGAAAATATTATTACAACGGAGTTTTGGCAAACGGAACTATTAATGGCAAAACTTATTCCAACGGCGTTGTAACTTCTTCATCAACTACAACAAATACAACAAATAATACTTCAAATACAAATTCAAACACAACAACAAACACTTCCGGTACTGATATGACAGTATCAAGAAAAACAACAAACTCATACGGTGATGTTATGGGTTACAATTCAAGCGGAAAATTAGTTTATCTTGAAAAAACAGTTAACGGACAAAAAGTTGTTTATACTGATGAATTAAACTATGTTAGTGCGAAAACAAAATCTTATTTAACTTCTGTTTCAGATTCTGTATTATCTGACAGACTTTTATCAGATATTAAAATTGTAAAAAATGCGGAATCAGCAGGGTTAAAGGCAGGCGAAAAAGGGTCATCAGCTTATCAAAAAGCTTATGATGCTTCAATTAAATCTCAAATGATTAAAACCTCTTCGACAGGCGAAGCCGGTGAAGTAGTTGAGCAAAACGGTTCATTATACGTTAATGACGGCAGCAAATTAGTTAAATTAAATATTTCTGCTGACACGTATCTTGAATTATTTGAACCTGTTAAAAGATATGATATTAACCAAAAAACAATTGGTGACTGTTATTTTGTTTCGGGTTGTTTAACCGATATGATGAAAAACGGAACAACTTATGCACAGTTATTGCAAATGTTTTCGGAAGATTCAAGCGGAAATATTACTGTTAAATTTTCAGGCTCTTTCAGTAATTATCCGGTAACTTTTGATAACGGTGAATTAAAAGTTCTTGACGGAAAAGTAAATAACACAACTGTTAAAAAATACACAAACGCATCAGGTTCAAAAGGAACACAGATGTTAGAACAAGCTTATTCAATTGCTAATTTTGCAAACGAATCAAACAGAACAGTAAATTCTATTGATATAGATGAAACTATTTCTTCTATTGACGGCGGTTGGCAATACAATGTTTACAAAGAAGTTCTTGGTGAAAAATCAGAAAGAGTTGACGTTGATGCAAATAATATTGCAAGCTACTTAAATTCTGTTGCAAACAAAGTAAACAATGGCGACATTCTATTCTCATTTGCAAGCTATACGGACATGAGCCAATATTCATTAATCAGTGCTCACGCTTACAGTATTGAAAAAATAGACTCTGCAAAACAAGTCGTTTATATTACAAATCCTTGGTTCAGCGGCGGTTCAATTGCCGTTCCTTACTCGGATTTCGCAAAAGTTGCTTATTCTGTAAATAACAGAGTATATTTCAATATAGGATATGTTAATGCTTAATTAAAAAATATGTTATAATAATTAAAAAGGATAGGTTCAGGGACAATGGATAATCAACAATTAAAGGTAAGATTTGACGAATTAAATAATCGTATTGAAGAAGCAAAACAAAACGGTTTAGACGCAAAACCTCTTTTGAGAGAAAAATACGAAATGTTGAAAATCGGTTATGCAAGAATAAAAAGAGAAACTTTTGATGAAAAGTATAATGAAAATCCCAAAAAATATTCAACTCTTTTGTCTTATTTGAATACAATGAAAGATGTTGCAAATGAAGCGGGCATGTCTTTGATTGAAGTTCTTGCATTGGAAAAAGATGTAAAAGAAGAAATGAAAAAAAATAATATAGACTGGCTTTTGGATAATCAAATTTAAAATTTACAAAGATTTTGTTATTTTGCTTTTCGCACTTACTTTTTACAAAAGTACCCCAAATTTTATGCTTGATGTAAAATAAAATTACGGAAGAAAAATTTGGAGAAAAAAATGGACGAAATAAGAGTAAGAATAGCTCCGTCACCGAGCGGAAATTTGCACATTGGTACGGCAAGAACAGCACTTTTTAATTATTTATTTGCAAAAAAAGTGGGCGGAAAATTTGTTTTAAGAATCGAAGATACGGATTTGGAACGTTCTAATCAGGAATATACTCAAAATATTTATGACAGTTTGAAGGCACTCGGTTTAAATTGGGATGAAGGTCCTGATGTGGGCGGAAATTATGGACCTTATCAGCAGTCCGAAAGATTTGATATATACCCGAAATATGCTCAAATGCTTATTGATAAAGGTTATGCTTATGAATGTTATTGTACTCAGGAAGAACTTGATGCCGAAAAAGAACTTTCTATAAAAGAAAAAAGACCTCATGTTTATTCCGGCAGATGCCGAAATTTAACCGAAGAGCAAAAAGCTCAATATAGAGCTGATGGCAGAAAACCCTCTATTCGCTTTAAGGTTCCAAAAGACAAAAAAATAACTTTTGTCGATATGGTTAAAGGTGAACTCGATTTTGACAGCAATTTAATAGGTGATTTTGTAATAATGAAGTCAAATGGCACTCCTACTTACAATTTTGCGGTTGTTATAGATGATATGGAAATGAAAATTTCAAATATTATTCGTGGGGAAGACCATATTTCAAATACTCCGAAGCAAATTTTAATTTATGAAGCTTTGGGTGCAAAAGTACCGCAATTCGGACATTTGGGAATGATTCTTGCCCCGGACAGAAGTAAACTTTCAAAACGTCATGGTGCTACTGCTGTTTCTGAATTTGTTGAAAAAGGCTATCTGACAGAGGCTTTATTGAACTTTGTTGCATTACTTGGTTGGGCACCGTCTGACGGAGTTGAAATTAAAGACCTTAAAGATATTATTGCAGATTTCAGAATTAATGAAATTTCAAGCTCAAATTCAATCTTTGAATATGACAAATTAAACTGGATGAACGGTCAATATATCAAAAAAATGGATATTCCCCAGTTAACAAAACGAATTATGCCTTATTTAAGCAAATATGATACTTCTGTTTACAGTGAAAAGCAATTGGAAAAAATCGTTGAATTAACTCGTGAACCTTTGACTGTACTTTCTGAGGAAACAGATGCTGTCACATATTTCTTTGGTGATGATGTTACTTATGATGAAGGGGTTTATGAGCAGCATATTAAGTCAGAATTAGGTCAAAAAGTTTTGAAAAAAGCAATGGAAGATTTTGACAGCTGGGATTTTGATGAAAATTTAGATGGCGGGGAAAAACTTCACGAACAATTGGCTGATTTCAGAGCTTATTTTAAAGAAAAAGAAGGCTATAAACCCAAAGAAACCATGTGGGCAATCCGTGCTGCAATAACAGGCAGAACCCGTGGTGCCGATATGGTCGGTATTATGCTTGTTTTGGGTAAAGACAAAGTAAAAGCAAGACTGCAAAAGGCTTTGGGATAAATATACAGAAATTTTATCTATACGATTAAAAATTAAGACGGGCTGTAAAGTCCGTTTTAAATTTTGTTTGATTTTTAGTACGAAATCGGATTTTAATCAGATAAACAACTCGTCGGCAGGAAATCGCCCCACCGCATATTTGAATTTGTACAATTTCCCATTTTGGCATATAATTTAGTAAAAGATTGAGGAAAATATAAATAATTATGAAAAAAATAATATTATTACTGATTTGTTTATTTACATGTTTACAGGCAAATGCAAAACAGTTAAAATTTGCTCAGGTTACGGATACGTTTTATTCTTCCGATAAACCGCATACCGCACAAATTCTTGATTGGTCGGTACGTTCTTTAAATCTCAAAAACCCGAAATTTGTAGTTTTTATGGGAAATAATATAGCAAGGTCAAAAGAAAAAGACGCAACAGAGTTTTTAAAAACTATAAAATCTTTGAAAATGCCATATTATGTGGCTTTTGGAAACTATGATGCTCATGAAGTGAGTGGTCTTAAAAAAGAAGAATTTTGGTCACTTGTTAAAAAATATAATAAAAATAACAGTTCAAAAACCGGATATTACACTTTTTCCCCGAACAGAGATATTTTGTGTATAGTTTTAGACGGGACGGTTCCGTTTATGCAAAGTAATCACGGTATTTTCCCCGAAGAAGAGTTAAAATGGCTTGACAAAACTCTTTCTAAAAACAAAAACAAAAAAGTTATGATTTTCCAACATTTTCCGTTGATTGACCCTTATGAAAATCCTCAACTTTCAATGTTGTATAAAGAAAAATATCAAGAAGTAATAGATAAACATAAGAATATTATTTCAATTTCCTCAGGTCATTTCCAGACAAGTAAAATAACAGTTGATGAAAAAGGAATTTATCATATTTCTTCACCGGCACTCGGAAAACCAAATTTTATTTATGATATGGTCACAATCGATTATACAAAGTTGCCGTTTTCAAAAGTAAAAATTAATGAAATTAAAGTAACACCAATTGAATTACAATAAAAAGGGGTTATTCACCCCTTTTTGTACGAACTATATATTAAATTTTACTTGAAAACCATTCTGTCATTTTTGATTCGTCTGTATAAATATTTTTAATATCTGAGTAAGAATAAAAATCGGTAGCTTTTCCGTCAACCATTTTTATAACTATCGGGAAACCGTATGACATATTCATATTAGCTCCGGACTCTTTCTTTAACGTTTTGAATAAATCTTTCTGTTCGCCATAGTTTAAACTATAAAAAGTTGCATTTGAGCCAAGTGTATTGTTTACGGATTCTAATACGGGTTCAAACTGTTTGCATCTTCCGCATCCGCTGCCGCATACAACAACATATGAAGTTCCGCTTTGTTTTCTTAAATCGCTTTCCGCATTGTCACTCGTTAATGTAACAACCTCTCTCGGAGTGTGAGTTTCCGTACTCGGTGTGGAAGTTGTTGTTTCCTCAGCAGGTGCTTGGCAAGCTGCGTCCGTGCAATCCGATGCGGAAGCTTGGCAAGCTGCGTCTGCACAATCTGATGCGGCCGTTGTTTGAGAAGTCAATCCGCCTAAAAGTTGTTGAAAAATTTTTATTATAGAACTCATAAACATCATTTGCATTAAGTTTTGGAAAAACGAACCGTTACTGCTGCTTCCGCCGTACAAACCGCTCAACAACGGGCTGCTGTCATAAGAAGAATATGGATTGTAGCCTAAAAGACTGCTCAAACTGTTTTGCGTCGTATTAGTTGATGTTAAATTTGATAGCTGTTGAGCCAAAGTTAAATAAGTTAAAGCTTGATTTAATGATTGTGTTTGGTTTACTGACATACATTTCTCCAAGTGATATTTCTTATATATATAAAGTATATAAGACAAAAATTATTTACTTTTTTATTAGTTTTTGTAAAGAAATGTAAACAAAACCGTTAATAAAAAAGGGGGTCTAACCCCCCTTTTTATAGTCTTTTTAGTACTTTATACTTTTTCTTCCGTTTTTTCTTCGGATTCATCTTTTTTAAGTTTTGCTCTGACTTTTTGTTCAATTTCATTCAATAAAGCAGGGTTTTCTTCCAAAAATTCTTTTGTTTTTTCTCTTCCCTGACCGAGTTTTTCGTCGTTATAGCTAAACCATGCTCCGGATTTTTTTACGATATCAAAATTTACCGCAACATCAAGAATACAACCTGTTTTTGAGAAACCTTTCCCGTAAATCAGGTCACATTCCGCAATTTTAAACGGCGGAGCGACTTTGTTTTTAACAACTTTTATTTTTACTCTGTTTCCGAATTCGCCGTTTTCGTTTTTTAGAGTTTCGATTCTTCTTATGTCAAGTCTTACGCTTGAATAGTATTTCAAAGCTGTTCCGCCTGTTGTTGTTTCGGGGTTTCCAAACATTATACCGATTTTTTGTCTGAGTTGGTTAATAAAAATAACGGTTGTGTTTGTTTTACTTACAATACCTGTTAATTTTCGAAGGGCTTTACTCATAAGTCTTGCTTGCAGACCCATTTGCTGGTCTTCCATAGAACCGTCGATTTCTGCCTTAGGAACAAGAGCCGCAACCGAATCAACAACAACAATGTCAACTGCACTTGAACGAACCAATTCTTCCGTAATTTCGAGAGCTTGTTCTCCCGTATCAGGTTGAGAAATCAAAAGTTCATCGACATTAACCCCAAGAGCTTGTGCATATTCAGGATCAAGTGCATGTTCCGCATCGACAAAAGCTGCAATTCCGCCTTTTTTCTGGCATTCTGCAACAATATGCTGAGCCAAAGTTGTTTTACCTGATGCCTCAGGTCCGTATATTTCAATAATTCTGCCTCTTGGTACGCCGCCTATTCCCAGTGCTATATCCAAAGATAAAGCTCCTGTCGGAATTGATTCAACAGAAACGGCTGTCTTGTCGCCCAATCTCATAATTGAACCTTTTCCGAAATCTTTTTCTATTTTATCAATAGCCATTTTTAAGGCTTTGCTTCTTTCTTCCGAAATAGTTGTTTTTTCTTCTTTTTCTGTTGTTGCCATATTAACCTCCTATGCTCTTCCATACATATCTTCAAGTCTTACAATATCATTTTCATCAAGTTTGTTTCCTTTTTGAACTTCTAAAATTTTTAATTGTTTATCGTAAGGATTTTGAAGAGAATGTATTTCTTCAACTCCTATATTTATACTGTCTCCGGTTTTAAGCTCACGTTTTTCTTCCCCTTTTACGACGAGTGCTTTACCTTCCAAAACAACCCAGTGTTCACTTCTGTGAAAATGTTTTTGTAATGATAATTTAGCACCTGCGTTTACCGAAATACATTTTGTCAGGAAACCTTCTCCCTGTTGTAATACCGTATAATATCCCCAAGGGCGGTAAACTGTTTTGTGAATTTGATGAGTAGGGTCATTTTTATCTTTTAGTTTTTCATAAATCTTTTTGACATCCTGCGTTTTACTTTTGTCACAAACTAATAGTGCATCCTCTGTTTCAATAACAACAGTATTTTCTAAACCTATTGTCGTAACAAGTTTTGAGGTTGAATAAAACATTGAATTTTTTGAACCTACATCAATTACATTTCCGAGTTTATAGTTACCGTTTTTGTCTTTTTCGGAAACATCATATATAGCTTCCCATGAACCGAGGTCATTCCAGTCGCAGTCTAAGGATAAAAGAGCTATTTTCTTTGATTTTTCCATTAATGCGTAATCTATTGATATATCAGGCATTTTGCTAAAAATATCGTAGTTAATGGATGGCTCTTTTTCGCTAAGTTGAGCCGATTTTAATATATTTGTAATTTCGGGAGAATATTTTTTAAGTTCATTCATAAAGGTAGAAGTCTTAAACATAAAAATTCCGGCATTCCAAAAATACTTGCCTGATTTTACATATTCTTCGGCTGTTTTTTTATCAGGTTTTTCTTTAAACTCACTGACTTTTAAAGCTGTTTTTACTAATTCTTGGAGTTTTGCGTTTTTACCTGTTTTTATATAGCCGAATCCGGTATCAATTCTTCTCGGCACTACACCAAAGGTAACGATATATCCTTCTTTTGCAAGTTTTATACCTTTTTCAACAGTATTTGCAAAATCTGCCTCATCTCCTATGCTTTGATCTGACGGGACAACAAGAATAATCGGGTCTTTTTCTTTTCCGGCTTCTTTTTTTATAAATTGTACCGCCAAAGCTATTGCAGGAGCGGTATTTCTTCCGACAGGCTCTGTTATTACCTTATAACTTGTTGTTCTGCAAAATTTCTTTTGCATTTCACTTAATTGCATTTTTATATTTGAAGAATGTTTAACATTTGTTATGCTATAAATATTTTTATCATCAATATTGTTTACCAAACGTTTAAAAGTTGACTGAAAGAGAGTTAACTTGCTTCCTATTTTTAAAAGCTGTTTTGGATACATTTCTCTGCTCATTGGCCAAAGTCTTGATCCTGAGCCCCCCGCTAAAATTAATCCGTATAATTCTTCTTTCATTATTTGCTCCTCTAAAATTTATATAAGTAAATTATAATAAACATTTTTATTTATATCAAGTAATAAAAAGGTTAATTTTCATATAAAGATAAAATTTTGTCCGTAAAGTTTTCAAAATACTTTTGAAATTCAACGGGTTGTAAAATTTTACAATAGTTTTTATATCTTATAAGTCTTTTTGCAAGAAGTTCATAATCTTCTTTTTCAACTTTAATAACTTTTCTGTTTTCTTCTTCAACGAGAGAAGTTTCCCCTTCTTTGAGTTTGTAATTTCGTGCAAGTCTGTCAGTAATTTCATAAATAACAGAATTTGAAAATAACTTATTTTTGTTTTTTTGCGGTAATAATTTTATAAATGTAACTTTTTCAAGCAAGAGTTTTCTTATTTTTAAATTTTTAACATCTATACATTCAAAATACACATCATTATCAATAAATAATATTTGTCTTGGTTCGACTGTAAAGATTTCACCTTTATATCTTATTTTGATATTTTGTCCGTCATCACAAAATTTGCCGAAAGTATTGATTTTTACCCCTAATTTTGTGACTAAACATCGCTGAACATAATTACTTAATTTTTTTTGTGATTCCGCATCAAAAAATTTTAATATTTTTACTTTCAAATTATAATAAATTGACATTTCCTTTCTTGTACCGTATTTTAAGACAGTTGTTTCCAAATTGTTGAATGCTTGTACTTCTTTATCGGTCAGCACAATTTGGTATAAGAAAGTTAAAAGGGTGTATTTTTTTTCGGACCTTTTTATCTGTAAGCCCAAAGTTCTTAATGTATTAATGTACTTACTAAGAGCAACTTTTGTATAAACAGGTTTTTTCTTTTTTTCATCAAAAAGTTTAATTATGTCATCATAATCAAGCGGTCTGTTTATTAATTCACGAAGTAATAACGCAACTCTTGACGAAGAATCGGAGGATTTTAGAAGCGAATTATCCATTTGAATAAACCTCCTTTATTGATTTTAAAACTGATATAAACTCATTTTTAAACGACAAAGGAGAAATTATTTTACAATCACTGCCCATTTCAAGAAACTTTTGAATTGAGTGAAAATCGCTTTTCGACCTGTAATCAATAATTCTCACATTGCCTTTATTCTCTACAAGTACTTCATTTTCTTTAATCTCATAACTTGAATCATACATTTCAAATCTTATAATTTGGCACCCGTATATTTTTGTTGAAGATATTTCTTTTATTTCAAAGTCCTTTATTTTATCTATCCTTAAATAAGAAAAATCTTTATATTTTTGTGAGTAACCCCAAACATAAAGCTTGCCTTTTTCATATTTTATAAAAGAAGTTATCATTTCAAAATCGTTAATTTTTTTATTTGAAACGTATTTAAATATTACCGTACTATTGTTTTTGCAACACTCATTAATTCTTTTTATTAAATTTATTCTTTCCCCTGTCAAAAGTCCATTACTTTTCAAATTATCTTTTATTTCTTCATCGTTAATTGCCAAACAAATTTTATCAATTAATAAATTTGTATTTATAATGTTTTGCCATCCGTTTTTCAAAATGGTCTTTTTTCTGAATTTATTTATAAGTTTAATCTCTTGCGGATTTAAAGATAACGAAAAAGGGGTTTTGATAAGCCTGTATTCATAATTATTCCCATGTGCAGGTCTTGTAATCTCACAGCCGACATTTTTGAGAGTATTTATCATTGATCGTATGACTTCTTCCGTAATTTCATTATAGATAAATTCATCTTTTTTAAATAAATCAATTATATTTTGTCTTGTCAAATTTCTGACAGAAAGAAATTTGAGCAATAACAACGCTCTATATGCAGTCAAACATATATAATTAAAATTAAAATCGGTCTTTTTTAATTCGTTCATTATTTATTTAATTTAAAATTAGTCTTCAATAAACTGTTGTATTTCTACATCAGGTTTTCCTAATACTCTGACTAATTCCAGTACGGACGCTTTCATCTGGCATCTTTGAGGACTTCCCTCAAAAAAGTCTGAATAAAAACAACCTTCACACACACAACCGCGTTTATAACATTCAATAGCCGCATTGTTCCATCTTCTTACGGTAACTGCACGACCCATATCTCTGCTTCTGAGCATTTATCCTCCAAATCCATTCATTCTCTGCTTTAAAGGAAAGCAAATCCCCAAAATATGCTCCCCATATGACTTTATAGTTTAATTATAACTGTTAACTTAATATAATCAATACTTTTGAAACAAAATATTACAAAATGTGAATTAATCTAAAAGCCCTGTTATTTTTGGCTTTTGGAACTAAAAATCATGAAAACATGCATTGAACATGTTTTTCGGACTTTTAAAGAGGGTAAAATCATGTCATAGTCCATGTTTCCATGATTTTTAAAATGGTTAAGAAATGTAACAATTTCGGGGGATTTGAGATTTTTTAAAAATTAAAGATATTTTACATGATTTTTTCCATGCCTTTTTTAAAAATTTTTATTTTGGACATGACAAAAAAAAATGTTTTGTTTATAATCATTATATAAGTCAATGATAAGGAGAAAAAAATGAAAGTTATATTGAAAAAAGATTTTCAAAATCTTGGTGAAGCTGCTGATATAGTTAATGTCAAGGACGGATATGCAAGAAATTATTTGCTTCCTCAGGGTTTTGCGGAAATTGCAACAGAAGGTGCAATTGCAAACAGAGAAAAAAATATTGCAAGAATTAAGGCAAAACAAGAAAAATTACATCAGGAGGCATTGGCTCTTGTTGCAGAAATCGAAAAATTGGAAAAATTGGAATTGTCAGCACGTGCAGGTGAAAGCGGAAAATTATTCGGAACAATCACTACGAAAAAATTATCCGAAGAATTGGCTGCAAAAGGATTTAATGTTGACAGAAAATCAATTATTCTTGATGCTCCGATTAACAAAATCGGCGAATACAAGATGACTTTGAAAATTACTTCAAAAGTCAAAGGGGAACTTCCTGTTATTGTTACGGCATCCGAAGTTGTTTCCGACCATATTGAAGAAACTGAAGAAACAAAAGAAGAAAAAACCGAAGCATAAGGTTACCTCTATTTTAGTATCAAATCCGTCTTTTTTATAAAAGACGGATTTTTAAATGTTAATTTTTGTAAAAAATTTTTTTAATATTATTAAAAATCTGCTAAAAAATGTTTTTATATAAATGTAGCAGAAAAAGGAAGGTGTGAATATGGGTTTAGATTCAGTTTCAGGAAGTAAAACAATTTCGGGTAGTATCAGAACGGTTCCAAACAAAAACGAAAAAGAGGAACCGGTAGTTATTAATGAAGATAGTACCGCAAAAAAGGAACCAAGTACAATGAAGAAAATCGGAGTTGGTGCGGCATCTGTCGTAATTCCCGGAGCAGGACAGGTTATTAACGGTGATTATAAAAAAGCGGGATGGATTGTGGCAGGAAATATTTTATTACCGAAAGATTCCGTTTTAAAAGATGTTTTAAGGGGTTATGCCGCTTATGATGCTTATAAAAATGTGGATAAACCTGTTGTGAAAAAGCCTGAAAAAGCTCAAAAAGAAGAATACAAAGCCGCAGGCTAAAAAATATATGTTGGCAGTAACGTAGAGTGCAATTTTTTGCACCGAAAAACAACTCTCAAACTTCCCATAAAATTGTTCAAAACTAACTGACAATATGTTTTATCGGACATTTTGAGAGTTGAGTTTGGTGTTGTTTCTGAGGAAATGTGCCATTGTGTTTAGGATTGAGAGGCTTCCGTCAGTTTGAGAATCGGTTTTTCAGAATGTCCGTTTTGTCCTATTTGTGTCCTGAAAATGTCCGGTTTGGATTCCGCCAATTCGCCATTTTTTAAATATAATGTGGGTTTAAGGCTGTAATTAAAAGGCTTAACATTCAGAAAAATATCGACATAAAACAATACATTTCCTTCTAAAATTTAACAAAATGAGAATTAGTACTTATGTGTAAATTATTTGTTTATAAATATTTATGAATAACTGACAGCGTCGGTCTAACGGTTTACGTTCTGCTTATCCCTTTGAGGATGTGCAAGTTTAGCCCTATTGTTCTGGTAGCACATAATTAATGTTAAATATTAAAATGTAACAATTTCATTAAGAATGTTAAACATAATCTATCTTTTTTGCAGAAAATCATAAATACTTGAAATGGTAAGAAAAATATTTCAAGAAAGGAAAAATTTATGACAAACAAAAATAAAAATTCGGGATGTAGTGGCTCTTATGAAGTTTCAGGCTATACAACAAGCGACGGGAAAAAGGTTGACAGTTATACAAGAAACTGTTGGAAACATGGGGGCGGCGGAGCAGGCAATTCAATTAATAGAAAAGTGGCTTGATTATTATCATTCAAAGGAATGCCCCAATGTTGAGGGGAAAACGATTCAGGAAGTTTTAAACGAGATTGAAAAACAAAATATTGATGAAAGTATGCTTGATGATTTGATGATGGCACAAGAAATTAAAACAATCGGTAGAAACGGAATCAGGTTTTTGAAGGCTGATTATTTTGACGAGGCACTTTACGGCATAAAAGAGAAAACCATAATTAAATACAGTCTGTTTGACCTTTCATATATAAAAGTTTATACCCTGAAAGGTGAATTTTTATGCAAGGCAAACCGAGTGACGGAAACTCATCCGCTTGCTTTACAAATGGGCGATATTAAAGATATTGAGGACTATAAACAGAAGATTGAAAAGCAGCAAAAACTACGAAAGAAAACAATTAAGGCAGTTCGGGAGCATTTCAATTTAGAGGATATGGACTTTTTTGAAAAAGAGTTAATGAATAATATAAAAGTTCCAAAAACGGAAACGATTAAAACGATAACGATAAAACCCGAACCCCAAAAGGAACAAAAGTTTGAGCCGAAAGTAAAGACTTCGGTAGTTGCAAGACCTTTATTTAAAACTGCTTACGAAAGATACGAATGGCACATGCAAAACGGCTGCGTAACTCCCGAAGACAGGCAATGGCTTACGGATTACATAAAATCTGACGAATATCAGGAAATATACTCATAATTAAAAGTCGTGCAGAAAATTTAATTATTAGGGGTTGAATTTTTATATAAAATATATTATAATATATGTAAAATAATATAAAATACACTATAATATATTTTAGGTGCAAAATGAAAAAAACATCAATTATACCAATACCTGTTAAAAAAGCTATGGCACAATTAGGGGCAGATCTAAAAGATGCTCGTATCAAGCGGTCCCTCACGATGAGTCTGATTGAAGAGCGTGCCGGAATCACCCATGTTACTTTAACAAAAGTTGAAAAAGGCGATCCTACAGTTTCTATGGGTATTTATGCTAAAGTTATGTTTGTATTGGGACTTATTGATAATTTATATGATTTGGCAAATCCTGATAAAGATGAATTAGGCAGACGATTTGACAGAGAAAATTTGCCCAAAAGGGTACGATACAAAAAAGATGATAAGATTTAAAGGGTTTAAAATATGGCAGATAAAAAAATATTAGTATATATAAATTTAGATTGTGTTGATTATTTTGTGGGAACTCTCTGGTCACATTTTTCAAGAGGGAAAGAAACTTCTGACTTTGAATATTCAAATGAATGGATAAATAGCAATAAATCTTTTTCTTTAGAACCCGGGTTATATTTAGGAAAAGGCAAACAAGTTAATACAAGGCAAATGCCGTTATTTGGCTCTTTTGGAGATAGTGCTCCCGATACTTGGGGCAGAATTTTAATGCGAAGATATGAAAATCAACTTGCAAAAAAAGAAAATAGAAGTCCAAAAACATTAAATGAAATAGATTATTTGCTTTTTGTAAACGATATTGCAAGACAGGGGGCTTTAAGATTTAAAATTGAAGACAGTGAAGAATTCCAATATCCGAGCAATATAAAAGCAATTCCTCCGTTAATTGATTTAACGAAATTGTTGGCTGCTTCTGAAAAAATTATTGAAAGCAGGGAACAAGAAAGCGATTTGCAACTCCTTTTAGCACCGGGTTCATCCTTAGGCGGAGCAAGACCAAAAGCAAGTGTACTGGATAAAAATGGAGATTTATGTATTGCAAAATTTCCTAAAAAGGATGATTTTACGAATAATGTTTTATGGGAAGGTGTTGCACTTACTCTTGCGAGTCTTTGTGGATTGAATGTCCAAGAATGGTCTATTCAAAAAGCCGGTAAAAAGAATGTTATTTTACTAAAAAGATTTGATAGATGTGGTAAAGTTAGAATTCCTTTCTTGTCAGCAATGAGTATGTTAAATGCAGTTGATAATGACAATCAAATACATAGTTATTTGGATATTGCGGATGCTATCAGACAATATGGTTCTAATACAAAAGAAGATTTAATTGAGCTTTGGAAACGTATGGTATTTTCAATATTAATTTCTAACACAGATGACCATTTAAGAAATCATGGTTTTTTATACACAGGAGCTACCGGTTGGAAGTTATCGCCATTATATGATGTTAATCCGAGTCCTAATAACAAAAATGTTTTATCAACATATATTACGCAAACAGATAATGCTCAAGATATAGAGCTCGCACTATCTGTTTGTGAATACTTTGATTTGGATATAAATAGTGCAAAACAGATTATAAATGATATAAAATGTGTTATAAAAAATTGGCAAAATACTGCAAAACAATTGGGTTTAAACAAATCCGAAATTGATAAAATGGAATCAGCTTTTAGGGCATAATCTTCAGACACAAAAAGACAAAAACAGTTCCTATTTCTGTTTAGAAGAGCGATTAATGTTAATGTAGACAGAAATAGGAATTTTAACATAAAAAAAGTATTTGTAAAAACAAAGAATGTAAAACAACTAATCTCGATGATGAACCGTCTTAAAGAAAGAGAAGACGGAATCCCCGGAATGGGACTGAATAAATTTACTTTGCCCGATATTCTTCCGATG
>JAFSWA010000040.1 GCA_017444705.1 bacterium | reverse complement strand
GTAGTGTGCAATTTTTTGCACCGATAAACAACATGTCATTACGACAAATCAACCGTGGGCAAGGCGGCAGCCGAGCCTTACGGGGGAGGGTACCGCTTGCGGTAGGAGTGAAACGACCGAAGTAATCCAAAAAACATAAACTTTGGATTGCGTCGCTTTTCGCTCGCAAAGACATGATATTCTCCCTCTCCTCATTAAGGAGAGGGGTACGGCAGTGGGTGTCGCGAAAGCAACATAGTCTGCCATGGGGTGAGGTGATAGCTTTTATGATAAATTAAAATTTTTTTTTTCAGACCACTTGACAGATGAAAAAATATAGTATATACTGATTATATAAATTAAAGATAAATCGAAAATTTAACTTTTAATTTTATAAAATAAATAACAAATAAATATGACATAAAATACACAGACGGTGTAAACTTTGTTGTGGCAAGATTTTTGAGTTTTGTAAATAAATGTTGCAAAGCCTGAAAAAAAATGTTATATTATATTTGGAAAGTTCGGGAAACCGAACAGGATAGTATAGGTAAAAAAGAAAAGAGGTAAAACTATGAGATTATCAAACACGATGATTATGAATGAATCTTTGTTGCCGAGCAACAAAAAAGCATTTACTTTGGCAGAAGTATTGATTACTTTGTCAATTTTGGGTGTAGTCGCAGCGTTGACTATTCCGTCATTAGTTAACAGACAAAATGAATTGGCAGCTATTACAAAACTTAAAAAAGCAATTTCTACTTATGAAAGCGTTGTAGAAGTTTATATGGCTGAAGAAGAAGCAACTAATTTTGCAGGTGCAGCTGACGGTGGTTGTACAGAATTACAACAATATTTCAAAATGACACAAAATAATAATGCAGCTGCAAATGCTACATGTATATTTACTACTGCTGATGGTGCACTTTGGGCAATTAGTAAGGAAGGTAATGCAATTGTTTATGATTCAGCACGTTCACCGAGATATGGTGTTGTAATGTGGACAGCAGGCGGCTTAGCTAACAGTGAGCAAACAACAGGTATTAATGGTACAACTGTTCCAAAAGCTTCAGAAATTCCTTCTGCAATTACCCCAACAACTGGTAGTGCATTGGCACCGACAGCGAACCCAACTCATGGCTTCTATAAAGCTGCTGATATGTTAAATATTACAAAATCACAAAATCAAAATGCAGCTAATGACCATAAAGATGTTACAACACCTACTGCTACAGGAGTTGGTGTTACTTGGACAACATAATTATTGAAAGAAGTATGTAATACTTATAAAAAGGCGAAGCGAAAGCTTCGCCTTTTGTTGTTTTAACGGGTGACAACAATTCCCCCTCTCCTCATTAAGGAGAGGGGTACGGCAGCGGGTGTTGCGAAAGCAACATAGTCTGCCGTGGGGTGAGATGATAGCTTTTTATGATAAAATACAATTATGAAAGATATGCAAAAAATAGCTAAAATTTTAAGAAAAAATCAAACTCCTCAAGAAAAAATTCTGTGGAATCTTTTAAGAAATAGAAAATTCCATAATTTAAAATTCAAACGACAAGTCCCTTTTGGAAGATATGTTGCAGATTTCTTTTGTGAAGAAAAGAAAATAATAATAGAGTTGGATGGCGGACAACATAATGAATATGAAAATATGATTTATGATACTGAAAGAACGAAATATTTTGAAAAAGAGGGTTATAAAGTAATTAGATTTTGGAATAATGAAATTGATAAAAATATAGAAGGAGTATATTTGAAATTATCAGAGGTAATAAAATAACATCCCCTCACCCCTAACCCCTCTCCCTATGGGGGAGAGGGGCTGAATACAGAATGCAGGGTGGAAAAAGGCGTTTTGCCGTTTCCACTATTTTTTATTTTGCGTTGTTCACATCTTTTTACTAATCAAACAGATTCTGAAAATAGTATATCCAAGTGCCGTTTTAACGTTTTATGTTTCAGAATGACGGGGTTTTCCTCTTCAATTCAAAATTGATAAAATTGTATAATGAAAAAGGGCTTTTGCCCTTATAGATAGATTGTGCTTTTGCACATAGAAAGTGATAGTAAAATATGAAATCCTTTATGCGTCAACTTGTGCCATAATATCGTCTGAAATATCAAAGTTTGAATAAACATTCTGGACATCGTCGTGTTCTTCAAGATTATTCAAAAGTCGCATTATATTTGTCGCAATTTTTACATCCGTAACCTCAACCGAATTTTCAGGGATTCTCGTTAATTCCTCTGAAACAGGTTTAATACCCTGTTTATCAAAAAATTCCACAACCTTTTGAAAGTTTTCGGGTGTTGTAATCATTTTATATTGTTTAATTTCATCACCGTCTTCATCTTCGGTCATTTCTTCTACCAAATCATCAGCACCGGCTTCAAGTGCCAATTCAAACAGTTTTTCAAAATCGTTTGAGTCATCAAAAAACAGTTGTCCTACGGGTTTGAACATCCAACCGACACAACCTGTTTCGCCCAAAGTCCCGTTGAATTTTGTGAAATAACTTCTTATATCACCCGCCGTACGGTTTCTGTTATCGGTCATTGCTTCTATAAAAACAGCAACGCCGCCCGCACCGTAGCCTTCATAGGTTAATTCTTCGTAATTTCCCCCGTCTGTGCCGCCTGCACCCTTTTCTATGGCACGCTTAATATTATCATTAGGCAATCCTGCTGCCTTTGCTTTTTCAACCGCTGTTCTCAAACGAAAATTTGCACTTAAATCCGGTCCGCCAAGTTTTGCCGCTACCATAAGCTCCCTTGAATACTTCTGAAAAACTACCGCACGTTGAGAATCTACTTTTGCTTTCTTATGTTTAATTGTTGACCACTTTGAATGTCCTGACACGATTACTTCCTTTTTATTTTGTATATAATATAATTATAATACTAAAAATATGAGAGGTTGACAATGACTAATTCAAAAATTGATGACGGTGTATCTTTTTTTCAAAAAGAAAATTACGAAAAAGCCCTATCTGCTTTTAATGATGCACTCCCTGATGATGAATTAAACCAAAATCTGATAAATAATATTGCACTTTGTGAAATGAAATTGGGTCAATTTGAAAAGGCAGAAAAAAATTTTTTAAAAGCTATAAGTATTGATGAATCTACTCCCCAGTCATATTTGAATTTGGCGGAAATGTATTTTTCTCAAAATGAAATGCTCAAAGCAATTGAACTTTTACAAAGAGCATCGTCTTTAATTCCTGATAATGTCGCAATTTTGCACTATCTCGCAAGAGTTTACATTGAAGACAAAAGATATGAAGAAGGTATTGATGCATTAAATATTATATTGGATATTTCTCCTGAAAATGTCGATGCTTATTGGGATTTAGGGATGATTTATTTTGACTTGGGCGATTATGAATTATCATCAAGAAATTTTGAAAATGTACTTGAAAAAGTACAAAATAACCCTATTATCTACTATCAGGCTGCCCTGTCTTATGAAATGCAAAATAATATTGACAAGGCTATTTCAAACCACTTGAAAGCAATTACCGTTAACGACAAATTTCCGCTTTCTTATAAAAGGCTCGGTATGCTTTATATGACAAGAAATGACGTTGAAGATGCCATTGAATATTTTCAGGATTATCTGAATTTCGATATTTCCGAAGAAGAAAAATTAATAATTCAAAAAAATATTGATAACCTCAAAAAAATTCACAGTTAGCTGCTTAAATTTAAATTATAGCCGCTCCAGTAGCTTTTCATATTCTTCAAGCTCTTTTTCATATTGTATAATCATTGTTCTTTGAATTCGTGTTAATTCAATATATTTATCATTAAGCTTTTCTTCTATACGTTTTTTATAAAAATTTGTTTTTAGCAAACACTTTTCCTTAAACTCTTCAAGAAAATTTTTATCAAGCATATCAATTACTATGAGCCTTATTTTCATCCACATTAAAAAACTGTCCAAAGTTTCGGATTTTGCATTGTTAAATTCCATAAATTTTTTTCTGAAAAAATCTGACGTATCACCGCTTATGCTGTAATATGTGTAACGCTTTCCCCCACTTGAAAGTTTTTTTCTCACGGTTATAAGATTTTCGTTTTCCAATCTTTTAAGAGCAGGAAACAACGCACCATGGCTTGGTATTGAAACCTCTCCGTAGTGCGTTGCGATTAATTTTTTTAATCCGTATAATGTGTTATCTTGTTTATTTAGTGCATATAGAATTAATAATTCAAGCATAAAATAAGATTAGCACATTTTTGAATTAATTTCCATTTTTTATTAAGACCATTCATTTATTAATGATGCAAAGCCTAATGCGGTAGCAAACGGATTACCGCTGTTAATAAGACCGGCCGTGTAGCCTGTGTTAAAGCCATAGTCTGCACCTCTCATAAAGCCGACATCATGTCCTCTGTGGAAGCCGATATCATGTCCTCTGTGGAAACCTCTGTGTCCTCTTGGACCGTGGTCATGATGGCAACAGTGATGTCCTCTTGGACCATGATGACGATGTGGTCCTCTGAAATGGTCGAAGAATCCCATTCTGCCCGGGAATCTAAATCCTCCCGGAAAT
Organism: bacterium; assembly: GCA_017444705.1. GTDB lineage: Bacteria > Cyanobacteriota > Vampirovibrionia > Gastranaerophilales > Gastranaerophilaceae > RGIG3525. The sequence goes on along the minus strand of JAFSWA010000040.1, from coordinate 24,588 downwards.
CCGAATCCTCCTGCGAATCCAAGTCCGCCGGGGAAACCCATTCCACCGATAAAATTACCATTAACTCTTCCCAATTGATCTCCTATAAACATTCCTCCCGGTACCGTCGGATAGCTGCTCATTCTGCTGACAGAAAAGAGCATTTGTCTGCCCATGTTGTATGTGCTTCCGGGCAAAAAATAATGTTGTGATACCATGTTCATCATGTTCTCTTCTCCTTTTAATAATCTCTCTTTTTAAATCGACTTAATAGAATAAGCCATGTTTCTCTCTCAATTTGTTTTACATTTATATAAAGTTTTTTTCTGTTGAGAAATTGACATGGCTTATAAATTTTGCTTAATATTTCTTAATAATTTATGCGTATATATCATTCAGCCAAGGGATTAAATCATTGATTTTGCTGCCATCGGCCGCTAATGACTTTTGTATTCCGTCAGCAGGTTTTATAGTATTTTCTGCATTTTCTGTTTCTCCATCTTTATTTTGTATTTGATTAAGTCCTAATGACTGCATCATTTGCATAACGAATTGCATAAATAATGCCATAAGTTTTTGCTTGTATATTTGTTCATTATTAGTTTCATAATCATTAGTTACGGGCTGGGAGCAATTTGTTTCTGCATCTTGCCCTGCATCACAAGGCGTTTCTCCGACAGTTGTTTTGCCTGTTTCCGGATTTATAATTATATTATTGTTCCATCCGTTAACAATGACCTGTGTAAGGTTCTTTCTCCCCTCTTGAATATCCTCTATGCCTTTGCTTTTTAGTAAATCAAAATTACTTGTTATTGCCATAATAAACCCTCCTAAAATTCCTGTAATAAATATTTGATGTTTGCTTAAATAAGCCCAAAAGTCTTTTGGTTACTCGTGTTTAGATATCTAACTTTCCTTCCGTTATAATAAAGTTTTTTTTTTACCAAAAATTGCTTTTTCGATTTAAATATGATTAACATTTCTTAATAATTGTAATATGTATTTAGTAAAGATTATGATGAAGCTTTTTCAAAAGCTTCAATTACATATAGGGGGAGTTTTCTTATAAGTTTTCCGTTCATATCAACGGCAACGGCTGTTATTTCTGCCATATTACATATAGTTTGGCTTTCTTTCTCTTTTATAATTTGTTCAAAAACCAATTTAGCACGGGAAAATTCCTTGACCGTTGTTTCAATAATCAATTCATCATAGAGCTTTGCAGGGGTTTTGTATCTCAAATTGACATTTACGAGAGGAAAAACTATGCCGTCTTTTTCTGCAATTATATTAAGCGGAAGTCCTAATTGTTCGCACATTTCGCATCTTGCTTCCTCATACCATTTAAGGTAATTGCCATGCCATGTTATGCCGTAAGCATCAGTATCATGGTAATAAACTTTAACTTCTTTATAAAATTTCATTATTCAAAAAGCCCTTTTAATTTGTCCTCTATATCCTTAGGATCCATTTCATTAGTGAGGACATTTATATCCATTGCCTCTTGAAAATGTTTTGCCGCCTCAATCTTTTCCCCCTTAAAAACAAGGGCTCTTGCAAGATTATAGTGTGCCAAAGCATAGTTTCCGTTGGCATTAATTGCTTCTTGAAAATAATCTATTGCTTTTTGTACTCTTGCATAGTCATCAAGATAAATTACTCCGATATTATTATATGGTATTGCATAAGAGGGATTATATTTAATTGAAAGCTCATATTCTTTAATTGCCTCTTCAAGTTCACTTTTATCCCAATATAAATAGCCGATATTACAGTGAATTTCAGAGCTGTGAGGTTCAAGTTCCAAAGCTCTTTTATAAACAGTAAGAGCATTATCTATATCTTCTTTATCATAGAAAGCTTTGCCCAAATTTATATATATATCCATATCTTCGGGAGTCAATGAATATGCACATTGGTAAGCGGATATTGCCGCATCAAGATTATTTTGCAATTCCTGATACAAGTATCCGAGTGTTTGTGCGATAACACTTGTCCAAGAATTGTTTGGGTTTAGTGTTATTGCGTGTTGATAGTGCGAAATCGCAGAATCAACATCTCCTTTTAAAAACAAAATATTCGCCAAATTTGAATGATACTCGGCATCGTAAGGATGAATTTTAATCAGGGTATTATAAGTATCAACTGCCGATTCATAATCGCCCATTTCTTCATAACATCTGCAAAGTCCTCTGTATGCCGATATGTTGAGGCTATCAAACCATATGGCGGTTCGGTATTCCTCTATTGAATCTTCAAATCTTCTTGTATTAAAGTAAATATCTCCAAGTGCATTATAAAACGGAATAAAACCGGGAGCTTCCTGAATAGATTCGTTGAACATCAATATTGCCTGATCCGATTTTCCTTGATTAACAAGAGAAAAGGCATATACGATTTTCGGTGCATATTTAAAATATGATAGAGTTTTTTTAACGTTTTTAATGGCTTCTTTATCAAAAGGTAAAAGCAATAACGATTTCAGATATTCTTTTTTAATCTGTTTTTTCTGATTTTTACTTTTTAAATAGGTTAGTTTTAAAAGTGTATGGTAAAGGTAATGTGCTTTTGATGAATGAATACCGTAATATTTTATCGCTTCTTTTACGTTATCTATGGCATGCTGAAAATTACCCTTTTTTGCCTGAGTTTGGGCTGCCATGTAATAAGCATCGGCATATTTATTATCTTTCTCTATTGCTGAATGGAAATAATTAAGAGCCTTATCAAGTTCATTTTTATGGTATAGTCCAACTCCGATTTTAAAGAACAGATAAGGTGAATCAATATTCATTTCCAATGCTCTTTGGTATTCAGTTATTGCTTCTTCGGCATATTTTCTGCTTCCTCTTACATCAAGATGACTTTCCAAATATAAATCACCCATAAGGGTATGCAGCTCAGCATTATTTGGAGATTCCGTAAGTAAAAGCTGACACTTCTCAACCGCTTTCTCAAGCCCTTGTTTTTTATAAATCTTCTCTATTGTTTTTTTTGCTTTTTTGATATTCATCATTATTATTATCTCATTAAATTAAAAATTTTCAAAATTTTCTACAATTTAATTTTTACTTCGGGTGCAAGTGCATACAGGACAAAGTTATCGGTAAAGTATTTATTCGCAACATTTTTAATATCTTCTGCCGAAACTTCAAGTATTTTTCTTTGATAAATTTCTTCAAAATCATAGCCGGTTCCCAAAAGCTCATACAATCCGGCCGTTGAAGCTTGTTGAATATTTGTTTCCAAAATAAATTGTCTTTTTCCGAGAATATTATTTTTGCCGCCGGCAAGTTCTTCCGGTGTAACGAAATCGTTTTTCATCTTATCAATTTCTGTTTTAAACCCATCTATTGCTGTTTGAATATTAACAGGATTTGTACCTATATAGACCCAAAGACAACCGCATTGTTTGAAGATGTCATAACAGCTTCTTACGGTATAAGCAAGTCCTTTTTTCTCCCTTAGCTCCAAAAACAATCTGCTCGAAAGTCCGCTTGAACCTAAAATAGTATTCATTACATATATCGCCGGACAATCCTGATGTGTAAGCGGCGGAAACAACCAACCCTGAATTATTTGAGCTTGTGCCGAATCTTTCTTTGTCTTTGTTACTACCTTTTTTAAATTTAAAACAGGCAAAGAAGATTCTTGTTTAAATTCGGTTGTTGAAAGTTCGCAAAAATTTTCGTATATAAGATTCTGAACTCTTTGTTTACCCCCAATTTCATCAAAATCTCCGACAACAACAATATTCTTTTTAGAGTTGTTTAAAATATTTTCGTAATAATTTATAATGTCATCTTTTGTAATTTCGTCAATTCTGTCAAGTATCACTGACCTTGTATTGCCGTAAGGATGATTTTTGAATATATTTTTAGAAAATCCATCAAATGCCAAAACTTGCGGAGAATCCAAATCTGATAAAAATTCCCCTTTTATTTTATTTTTTTCTTTTTCAAACTCTTCAAATGTTGAATTAAAAACAATATCTTTCAATATTGAAAGCGAAAGCTCAAAATCTTCATTAAGGCATTGAATTTTAAAACAAAAATAATCTTTTGATGCTGTAATATAACAATCAATACCGTTTTCTTCAAGTATTGTGGCAAGTTCTTCCCCCGTTTTGGTTTTTGTCCCCTGAAAAAGAAGCGACTTTATAAGCGAAATTTCTCCTGCCGTTTTTTCTTCTTTATTAAATCCTATATACATACATAACGCTATTCTCGGGGTATGTTTGTTTTCTTTTATTATTAAAGGAATATTGTTCCCTAAAATTATTTTTTCCATTTTTAACCTCGCTGAATTTGTTTTTCTTCCGGCATTAATATTGCTACTGTTGATTTATTAACGCTCAGATAATTCTTAATAACTTCAAAAACATCGTCTTTACTTATACTGTTGAGGACTTTATAATATTCGTTGATTTTTGAAACATCTTTGCATACGGTTGAGTAATATCCTATTGTTTCCGCAATTTCAGATACGGTTTCTGTTTCTTGTGCAAAACGAACTTTCAATTTCTTAACAGCTTTTTTAAATTCCGCATCTGTAAATCCGTTACAGATAAGATTATTTATTTCATTTTCAAGAAGCTTGAAAATATTATCTTTTTTTTCGGGATAAAATACTGCCTGAACAAAGAAATTCCCTCCGTCTTTAAAAGAATACGAGCTTGTTTCAACAGATATAATACCTTCTTGGGGATTTTTTTCAACAAGATTTTGGTATAACCTTGAACTCTGACCTTCTCCAAGAATAATGGAAATTATATCAAATGCAATAACTGTTTTTATATCATCAGCAGGTGCGGTTAACCAGCCATACATTATTATAGAAGTTTCAACCTGTCCGAACATTTCATAAACTTTTTTTTCATCGCAAGGTTTATCATATTCTCTTTGCGGCGGATAATAATTTTCACGACCTTTAAAATCAAATTCCTCGCAAACTTTATTGATTATTTCATCCGGTTCAAGTTCACCGACAATTATTGTAGTCATTGCATTTGGGGTATAATGAGTTTTGTAATAATTTAAAACCTCTTCTCTTGTAATTTGTGAAATAATTTCTTCCGTACCTATAACATCTCTTTTATAAGGGTGGTTTTGGTACATATTTTTGTTTAAAAGATTATAAACTTTTGTCCAAGGCTGGTCTTTTCTCATCCCGATTTCTTCAATTACTACGTGGCGTTCTCTTTTAACAGCAGGCGGTTGAGCATTTATATCAAAGACGGCACCTATTTCATCATCAGGTATTACGGGGTCAAGCATCATATCTGCGTGCAGATGCAAAGTCTCATAAAAATTTTCGTTGTTTTCTCCTTTTGGAATAGTTACATAATAAAACGTGTAATCTTTCCATGTCGCAGCATTGACAATTGCACCCTTTCTTTCCAATGTTCTGTCAAAATAACCGGCTTTATTTTCCGTTGTTCCTTTAAACATGAGGTGTTCCAAAAAATGAGAAACTCCGTTGTTTTTGTCATTCTCGTTTATTGAACCGGTTTTAACCCATGTTGAAACATTTACCAGCCCGCCTTTTTTATATCCGAAAATTATTTTGTGTCCGTTTTCTCTTTCATAAATTGTTAAAGGTCTTGTTAAAAACGGATATTCCATATATGTCTTTTTTAAATTTTCCATACGGTTTTCCTTATAATATATTTTATTTTATCAAATATTAAATTTTTGTAATGATACTAAAAGATGATTTCGACAATAATTATACTATTTTTTTTGAAAAAAATAAATATTTTACAGATTTGATTTTTAATTGAAAGTTATGTAAAATAATAAAGTAATATTGGACGGAGATTATATTGAGAGCTGATTCGTTTAAAATATTTGTAACAAAAATCCTTGCTTTACCCGTGTGGGTAAAGCAGATAATTCATTTTCAGATAAGAACGGATTTGAAAAGAACTTTCAAAAATCAGCCCGTAGATGTTGACCCTGTCTATCTTTTTCAAGCTTACAGACCGCATATTACATACAACGGAAAAGTTGAACTTGAAAAAAGAAATAAAGGGCATGAAGAATCAATGTATACGTTTTTACGAGAAGCTGAAGCCGGAAAAAGTATAATTGATATTGCACTTGATTGCTTTTTAACCTTAGAAGAAATATCAAAAATATACGTTGTAGCAGTTCAAAATCAATATGTCGCTCAACCTATGTCAACTGTTGTTCATGCTCAAGCAGAGTTTTATGCGGGAACAATTAAAACCGGTGAATTACTTATGAAGGTCGGCAGAATTAGTATTGACCAGCTTGATACAGCCTTGCGAAGACAAAAACAGCTGAAAGATCAGGGTAGAAATGTGTATATTGCAGAATTAATTACTGAATTAGGCTTTATTGAAAAAGATGCTATTATCTCAATGCTTATAATGAAAGAAGAAGCAAAAAAACGTTTGATTTTTAATGTTTCTCTCAACGCAACAGATGACTCCGATGCTAACTTAATTACTCTAAAAAAACAGGTTGAAAAACTTGCCTACGAAAATAATTATCTTAAAACAAAATTAAGAGCTATTTTGAACGTAAATAAAACATCATAGATTAACGGTTATTAATTTCATCAAACAAATAGTAAATACCGCTCAACGTTTGAGCCCCTATTGTCCAACCTTCATTTTGACAAAATTTTACAAAATCCCCTATTTTTGAAATAGCCACCAGAATTCTACCCTGAATTACATCCCCGTCCGAAACAGGTTTTTGATGTACTTTGGAATCGGAAATTATAGCTATTGCTACTGTGGAAACTTCACTGACGCAGCCTGCCGAACTTGACAGTTTATTATTTTTTATAATAAATCGGTCTGCCTTGTAACCTGTTTCTTCAAGTAATTCCTTTTCAAGGGCTTTTTCAAAAGTTTCATTTTTGTCTTCATCTCCAACTAATCCCGCCGGAAATTCAAGATTAAATTCAGATATTCCTTCTGCAATAAGAGGGGGTCTTTTCGTTTTTAGAAACAATGTTGACTGTTCTTTTAAATCAACTATAAGAGGAACAATAATAACAACTCCTTTTGTATTTACCCTTTTTGCATATGCCCACTTTTTGCCGTTTGGGCAGGTTGTTTCAACTAAATTCAAATATTGATTATTCCCGTATAAAATTTTAGTTTTATAACACATAATTCTATATTATCATAAATAAAATTTATTGAGAAAATGTAAAAAATACTCATAAAAAATAATACTTATAAAAAAATAGTATAAATGTATGAGATGAATTTTGCGGTATTTTTATTTGAATTATTCCGAAAATTCCTTATATTGCGGGGTTTTTGGGATACATTCCAATTTTTTAAAAAAAATTTTGCTAAGGCTTGAAAAAAAACGAAAAATCGTTTATATTTAATAATAATCGGACTAATAAACGGTTTGAATATGTGTAGATAGAAAATATTAAATGAGGTGTGAATATGCAAAAAGATGATAGTTCAAAAAATAATGCGACGGCACAATCGCATTGTCCTCATGGCAGAAAAAAAGCTTTTACTCTTGCTGAAACAATGCTGACAGTTGTGATATTGGGAATAATTGCAGCAATAATACTTCCGAATGCAATAATGAATGCGACACAAAAAAGTTATAAAACCAAACTCAAAAAAGCTTTATATGTCTATGATACGGCTGTACAAAAAATTATAATCGAAAATGACGTAAATTCCTTAAATTCATTAATGAGTCTTAATGATGATGATTGCAGCGAAACTTCAAGATTCTTTAAAAAGAAACAGGGTACAGGTTGTGTTTTTGAAACTTTTGACGGTTTATGGTGGAACATAAGTAATATCGAAAAAGCTTATGTTGCATTTGAAAGAAAAAATCTGACAGAAGAGGCTGCCGCAAGTACGGATAATAGTGCATTTTATTTTCTGACGATTTATAATAACGAAGGTAACTCTTTTTCGACCAACAACTTAGAGCTTGAAGAAGACGAAGATAACAGAGATTATATGCGTAAATTATATACTTTTGTGGGATACAGATAAAAAATAATTTACAAATATAAAATTTGCGATACAATATAGTTGTAGACTATTGAGAAGGAATTAAAATATGAAGAAAAAAGTATTAATAGGTATAGCTATATTGTTGGTTGCAATATTTTCCTGTGTCGGAATTTATACCATAACTGTCAAAAAAGCTAATTTGGCAAAGCAAGAAGCTGTTAAAAGCGGTGTTACAATCAGAGCTGCCTACTTGGATTACAAAAAAGGCTTATATCCGATTACAGTTGCAAAGTGTACAAAATTAATAAAAATGAATTCCAAAGATGCTCGTGCTTATGTATTGAGAGCACAGGCTGAATTAAAGTTATTGGATTATGTACAGGCATATAAAGATTTGGAACAAGCTCATAAATTAGACCCTAAAAATAAAAGAATTGCAAAGATGTATGATACTGTCGGCAAAAATAAACTCTTGAATGACCCGAAAGGCTTGGAGAGAGCTAAAAAAGTCGGTTATGCCAAGTATTTGAGTGAACAAAAGAAATATGCAAATGCTCCTAAGAATGCTGTTGTAAATAAAGGTGCTTCAACTCAAAAAACTGATGCGGCTAACAGTGGACAAAAAGCTAAAACAGCACCGGCAAAAAAATAAAAATAATTTATAAAAATGAACAAAAGAGCGATAATTAATAAATAGTTGTCGCTCTTTGTTATTTTATGCTAAAATAAAACTATGAGTAAATACGGAATAAGATTACTGAAAAATAAATTTTACCCGCTTGTTGCTTCGGATAATTTGGAGCTTGAAGAGGGAGAGTTAGTTGTATATCAAGATGAGTTGGGTGAAGATGTCGGAAAGACATTCAGGGTTTCTTCAAAAGTGTGGGAAGCTTGGGATAAAAAAGATATCGAAAAACTTACATATGTCAGACGTCTGACAAAAGAGGACAAAATTCGTCTTGATGAACAGAAAATAATGGAAGAAGAAGGGTTTAAGTCTTGTCAGGAAGCGGTTGGCCAGCATAATTTAAAAATGAATTTAACTCAATGCCGATACAGATTTGACAGAAAAAAGGTTACATTTTACTATACTGCTCCGGAAAGAGTTGATTTTAGAGGGCTTTTGAAAGATTTAACCCAAATTTTCAGGCATATAAGAATTGATTTAAGACATATAGGCGTTCGTGACGAAACCTCATTGATACAGGGTCTTGGGGTTTGCGGACGACCGTTCTGTTGTTGCTCGTGGATTAAAAAGTTCGATAATGTAAATGCAAAATTGGCAAAAGACCAAGGGATGCAATTATCTCCCGCAAAGATTTCGGGTACGTGCGGCAGATTATTATGCTGCTTAAATTATGAGTACAAAAACTATTTACAAATGGCAAAAAATACTATTCCGATAGGTTCCGGCGTAATGACTCCCGACGGTTTAGGAAAGGTTTTTGCATCAAATCTTTTGACTGAGAAATTTTCCGTAAAATTAGAGGACGGAAAAACAAAAGATTATGAAAGAAAAGACTTAGAAATGGTTTACGGCGATGTAAATATAGATATTGAAATTCCGAAAAACCAATATAAACTTGAAGAAACTGTTGATATGAAAGACATTAAAAATTTAGAAGATGATAAAAACAGTTCAACAGGAAATGTATAGATAAGGAGAGGAAAAATAAATGAATTTAATGGGAATGATGAAACAGGCACAGCAAATGCAAAAAAGATTACAAGATGCACAAGAAACCCTCAATAATCAAGAGGTTACTGCTGTTACGGGTAACGGGGCAGTTACTGCCGTTGTTTCCGGTCAGGGTCATTTTAAAAGTATTAAACTGACAAAAGAGGCTTTAAATCCTGAAAATCCGTCATCAGTTGATGATGAAACAGTTGAAATGCTTGAAGATTTAATTACTTCCGCATTTAATCAAGCAACTCAGAGTGCAAAGCAAGAAACTGAATCCCAAATGAAAGCAATCACCGGCGGAATAAACATACCGGGCTTGTTTTAATAACAGAGGGTCAAATGTATTATACAAAGCCTTTGGCTGATTTAATAGAGTATTTTCAAAAATTACCGGGAATTGGTGCAAAATCTGCTCAACGTATGGCTTTGCATCTTTTGAAGCTGCCTCAAAACGAAGTTGAAAATTTTGCTAAAACTATGATAGACGCAAAAAGTACAATTAATTATTGTTCGATTTGTTTCAATATGTCTTCAAATGACCCTTGTGAAATTTGCAGTTCAAATAATCGTGCAAAAGACGTAATATGCGTTGTTTCAGACACAAAAGATTTAATTGCAATTGAAAAAACTCACGAATATCAGGGACTTTATCATGTTTTGCAGGGATTAATTTCTCCTATGAACGGTATCGGAGCTGAGGATATAAGAATAAAAGAGCTTTTATACAGAGTTACAAATGATAATGTAAAAGAAATTATCCTTGCACTTTCACCGTCTGTTGAGGGTGAAGCTACGAGTCTGTATTTAGGAAAACTGTTGAAACCTTTTAATATCAAAATAACAAGAATCGCATTTGGTCTGCCTGTCGGTTCAGACATTGAATATGCGGATGAAATAACTTTGGCAAGAGCAATTGAGGGACGTCGTGAAATATAATGGAATAATTACAAAACCGAAATTTGAAGTTACGGATAAAGAGGTCCTTTCGCTTGTCTATACACCCGGAGTCGGTGCCGCATGCAAAAAAATTGAAGAAGATACGGAAAAAACCTTTGATTTAACAAACAGAGAAAATTCCGTTGCGGTAATATCGAGTAATTACAGGAAATCTCTTGAACGTGCGATATTTTTGAAATCCGCTCTTGAAATTGATGCATATCCGTTTGAAATTAGCGATGATGCTAATGCCGAAAATCTAAAATTTGTTGTTGAAAATATTGAACCGAATTTTTGTGCTTTTGATTTGAGTTTAATTTCCGATTTGGCAAAAAAAGTTAATTTTGAGATTGAAGTGCCTGTCTTAATAGAGCCTGTTTCAGATTTAAAGAGTTTCTTTTTAGCTGTTTCAAAAAATCAAATCGGGTTAAAAATTGAAAATTTGTCGGGCGACTTAAATCAAAAAGCACTCGAATTAAGAGAATTATCCGGCGGAGTAATTGAAACTCAGCTTAATGAAGAGGAGCATGTAAAACCGGTTGCAATTTTATCTGACGGTTCGGCGGTTTTGGGATTTGGTGAAATCGGAGAATATGCCGCTATCCCTGTTATGGAAGGTAAAGCAGTCCTTTTCAAAGAGCTTGGAAATGTCGATGCAATCAGTCTTTGTGTAAAGACAAAAGAATCAAATGATATTATAAAAATCGCTCAATTACTAAAAAATTCTTTTTCGGGAATAAATTTAGAGGATATAAAAGCTCCAAAATGCTTTGAGATTGAGGATGAATTGAAAAAAACAATGCCTATTCCGATTTTTCATGATGACCAGCATGGCACTGCAATAGTAGTTTTGGCAGGACTTTTGAATGCACTTAGTTTAACGGATAAAAAAATTGAGGATGTTAAAATTGTTTTTTCAGGTGCAGGTGCGGCTGCAACCGCTGTTTCAAAGCTTATTCTTAATACAGGTGTGAAAAATATAATTCATACTGATATTGACGGAGTTTTATACAGCGGAAGAAGAAATAATACAAAAGCACTTGAAGAGTTAGCACAGCTGACAAATCCCAAGCAGGTGCAAGGAACGCTTAATGATGTTATAAAAGGTGCGGATGTCTTTATAGGACTTAGTGCCGCCAATATTTTAACTTCCGATATGATAAAGCATATGGCTGATAAACCGATAGTTTTTGCTCTTGCTAATCCTGTTCCCGAGATTATGCCTGATGAAGCAAAAGATGCAGGAGCTTATGTTGTTGCAACAGGCAGAAGTGATTATCCTAATCAGTTGAATAATTCGTTGGCTTTTCCGGGATTGTTTAAAGGTATTTTAGAATCATCCGCAACTCAAATTACAGATGAAATGAAGTTGGAATGTGCATTTGCGATAGCATCGTGTGTTAAAGACGAAGAACTTAATCCCAATTATATTATCCCCGACGCTTTAGATTCTGCGGTTGTTGATGCAGTTTCGCAAAGCGTTAGCAAAAGATAAAAAGATTATCCTTCGTAGCTCTCCATACCTCGACTTTGCAGATATTCCCTGACATGATTAAGTGATGCCTGAACAATTCTTGTAATTCTTGAAGAAGAAAGACCGACTTGTCTTGCAATATCTTTTACCTGCATATTACGGTAAAATCTGTATTCAACGATTGTTCTTTCTTTTTGAGGAAGAGTTGCAATAGCTTCTTTTATCACCCTGCTTAACTCTGACAATTCCGCTCTTTCATCAGGCAAAGCTCCTTTATCTTTGATGAAATCAAATGGGGAATCGTTATCTGAAGAGGCAGCCGCAATACTGTCTATTGACAATATTGTTTCATAGATAGCTTCTCTGACTTTATTAGGGCTGACATCAAGCGTTTCAGATGAATCTCCGAGTTCGCTTTCTGCTTCTTCGTCGGTTTTATTGTGTTTCAGTGAATACCATTTATATCTGTTTCTTAGTTCGTTTCTTATTGCCCATCTGACAGCAGTTGCCATATATGCATCGTTATATTTTGCAAGCTGTTCGTCGGTTTTATTTGTTACCATTGCTTGAATTGCAATAATACCAATGCTGACTAATTCTTCGTAGTCAACCATGTGCGAAGGTATTCTCCTATGTTCAACCTTAGCAACTTTCTCTACTATAGCTATATATTCTTTAATTTTTGATTGCACTGAAACGACCATAGAAACATTTACTTATCATCTGATAATATATTATCAGATTTTTTGTTTTTACGCAAATTATATACAAAAATTAAAATTTCTGCTACTGCTTTATACAAATCAGGGGATATTTCTTTATTCAAATCAACCATTCGGAATAAAGCTCTTGCAACAGGCGGATTTTCTACAACTGGAATGTTGTGTTCTTTTGCAATTTTTATAATCTCTTTTGCAATAAGTTCAGTTCCTTTTGCAATTAATTTTGGTGAGGACATTGTATGTTGGTCATATTTTAAAGCACAGGCAACGTGGGTTGGGTTTGTCACTACAAAATCCGCTTCTTGTACCGAATCCATCATACCTCTTTGCATCATTTGCTGACGTCTTGCCCTTAATTGTGCTTTTACTTGCGGGTCACCTTCCGAGTTTTTATATTCGTCTTTTACCTCTTTAAATGACATTTTCTGGTCCTGTAAAAACTTCCATTTTGTTACTCCGTAATCCGCTGCTGCAATTATTAAAAATGCAATTGTCATTTTTGTTACAAAATCCATCATCAATGAACCGAATTCGTTCATAATCGCAAAACTGTTATCTACGGCCGCAAGCATCATTATATTTTTAAAATGGCTTTTATATACAATGTAGCCAATAAGACCTAAAATAGAAACTTTAACAATATTTTTAAAAAGTTCAAAAAGTGTTTTTACTGAGAAAATGTTTTTAAAATATTTAGTTGGGTTGAGCTTATCAAATTTAGGCTCTAACGGTGCTGTAGTAAACAAAGGTCCAATCTGAATAAAATCTCCTAAAATTCCCATCAGAAATGCCACAAAAAGAATAGGTCCGATAATAAGAGCCGTCGGAACAACAGATATTGTCAAAAGATATGTCAGTCCCACATCTTCTATATGTTGATTTGGAATTTGCTCATACATAAGCGTAAAAAGCTGAGTAATTTGGTTCCATATAAAAGGAGCTAATTTAAATATTATGGTCATCATTACAACCATAGTTACAGCCATTGAAAAGTCTTTTGACTTTACAACCTGACCTTCTTTTCTGGCTTTTTCCAGTTTTTGCTGTGAGGCTTCAAACTGTTTATCTTCATCACCCATTCAAGCACCTTTAATTAATATTTTAGCATTGAAACAACTTCAACATCAGAGTCAATTTTTTCTCTGCCTTTTAAATCTTCAAGTTCGATGACAAAAGCACAAGCAACCGGAATTCCGCCGACCTTTTTTACTAATTTGCAGGCTGCATTAATCGTCCCGCCTGTTGCGAGTAAATCGTCTATAAGTAATACTTTTTTACCTTTTTCTATTGCGTCTTTGTGCATTTCAATTTTATCCGTACCGTATTCAAGTTGATACTCTTGTGAAACAACCTCTGCGGGAAGTTTACCCGGTTTTCTTATCAATATAAGCCCTGCACCCATATTACAGGCAAGTGCCGAACCGAAAATAAATCCTCTCGATTCGACCGCAGCGACATAATCAATCCCTTTGTTTTTAAATTGTTCCGTTAAATATTCGACAATTTCTTTTAATGCTTTGGCATCCTTGCAAGCTGTTGTTATATCTCTAAATATAATTCCCTTTTTAGGAAAGTCAACAATACTTCTTATTTTTGATTGTACATATTCGTTCATTTTTTTCTCCAATTAATATGTCCTTATACTTTTTCTTCCAAGGATTTTACTTCAACATTGAGTTTTTCTTTATATTTTTTCTCTATTGCGTGAGTAAAATCATTTTTTGCATCAACCCAAAATACCGATGACGAAAGAAGTTTTATTTCTTCTCCGTTATTTTTCATTTTTAAAATAACAGGGTCAGAGCCTTTATATTTTATTAAATCATCTTTTAATTCGACAATCTGTTCAAAAGTCAAATCTTGTAATAGCGAAAGCGTTACAATATTACTGTTTTCAACAGGTGAGGCTGAATTAACGGTAAAATCGATTTTGTCATCCTTATTTTCTACTGTTCCTGTAAATATAACTTTTCTTCCGGATTCAATAAATTTATTAATAGGCTCTTTATCTTTCGGGCAAAGCTCATTATAGAAAATTTTAAATTCAATATTTGCGGTCAAATCCTCAATAACACCAACTTTTAAAAATTTTTCAGGATTACTTTTATACGGAATAGTTCTTACCCCTGAAAGTAATCCGCATATTGTAACGGGTTTTTGAGGTTGTTTTTCTGTAATATTAGCAATATTATGAGTTGTTAAAAACGGCAGTTTATCTTTTATGCTTGAAAGAGGATGGCTTGTGACGTAAAACCCTAAAATATCTTTTTCAAATTCCTGAATTTCAGTATCCGAAAACTCTTTTTCTTCCCCGTCAAGTCTGAATGTAGATTTATAGAAACTTTCATCCATCGATGAAAATAAACTAACTTGTCCTGTTTGTTTTGCGGAATTTTCTTTTTGACAAAGATTGATGATATTATCAATATTAGCAAACAATTGCCGTCTTGAAGTACCGAAAGAATCAAATGCTCCTGACTTACAAAGACTTTCAAGAGTTTTTCGATTTACACATTTTGTATCAAGTCTTGATGCAAAATCCGCAATATCTTTATAATGCCCGTTTTTTTCTCTTTCTTCAATGATTTGATTAATTGCAACTCCTCCGAGTCCTTTAATTGAAATCAAGCCAAAACGGATATTATCGCCGTCGGGAGTAAAGACAAAATCCGAATTATTAATATCCGGCGGAAGAATTTTTATCCCCATATCCTGACAACTTGAAATATAAGTCTGCGTTTTTGTTTGGTCACCGCTTACCGAAGATAACAACATTGCCATATATTCAACGGGATAATGTCGTTTTAAATATGCCGTTTGATAGGCTACAAAAGAATATGCGGCTGAATGGCTTCTATTAAAACAGTATGAAGCAAAACTCAAAATCTGGTTAAAAAGTGCTTCCGCATCTTTTGCACTCATATTATGAGCCGCAGAATGTTGAATAAATTTTGCCCTTTGTTGTTCCATTTCATCGGTTTTTTTCTTACCCATCATTCTTCTGACTTGGTCTGCTTCGCCCAAAGTATAATCTGCTAAAACCTGAAATACCTGCATAATCTGTTCCTGATATACAATCGTTCCATAGGTATCTTTCAAAATCGGTTCTAACAGAGGATGAGCATATGTGATTTTTTGACGGCCATGTTTTCTTTCAACAAAATCATCAACCATACCCGAATCCAAAGGACCGGGTCTGAACAGGGCAACTAATGCACCTAAATCTTCAAATACGTCCGGTTTTAATTTTTTGACAAGTGCCGTAAATCCGTCCGATTCAAGTTGGAAAACTCCGGCGGTTTTTCCCTCAATTAACATATCAAAGGTAGGTTTATCATCAAGCGGAATATTATTTATATCAACTTTTATCCCTTGTCTTTTTTCTATCAAATCAACTGTTTTGTAGATTGTTGTGAGGTTTCTTAGCCCCAAAAAATCCATTTTTAAAAGAGAAAGAACTTCCGTAACATCATGAGGCGGATAACCTGTCTGTATTATTCCGTCTTTTGAAGGTTGGATAGGAAGAATTTCGTCAAGCGGTTTCGGTGCAATAATAACTCCGGCAGCATGCGTTCCCGTGTTATTTTTAAGTCCCTCAACCCCGACTGCTAAATCAATCAGTTTTTTAAACCCGACTGTTTTACCCGGAGTATCAGTTATAACAGGAGTATCTGCATCGTACATCTTTTTAAGTTCGGAACCCTCATATTTAATAGCTTCCCCTAAGGTCTTTACTTTATCATTAATTTTTTGTGCAATATCCATAGCGGAATCAATAAGCCCTGCAAGTTTATTGCTTTCTGAGAAAGGAATCTTTAAAATTCGGGCAACACCCTTGAATGCAGCTTTTGCCGCATAAGTACCGAAAGTTATAATTTGACAAACCCTGTCCTCACCGTATTTTTGGGTTACATAATCTATAACTTCCCCTCGACGTTCGATACAAAAATCTATATCAATATCGGGCATGGTGAAACGTTCGGGATTCAAAAATCTTTCAAACAATAGTTTGTGTCTTATCGGGTCAAGGTCAGTGATTTCAAGTGCATAAGCAACAACTGAACCTGCTGCGGAACCACGTCCCGGACCTACGGGGATTCCGTGTGTCTTTGCATAGTGAATAAAATCCCACGTTATAATGAAATAAGCCGCAAATCCCATTTTATTTATTACGTCAAGTTCATAACGAACACGTTTTTTTAATTCATCGGAAACATTTTTATATCTTTTTGTCAGTCCTTCTTTTACAAGATGTTCAAGATAAATTTCTTCATTTTGATATTCCGGCGGAATCGGATATTTCGGAAGAGGACTTTTACCAAGTTCCAAAATCAAATGGCATTTTTCGGCAATATCATTAGTATTTTTTATGCACTCATTAAATAAATCTTCTTCCATCCATTTAAACATTTCCCGAAGCTGGTCGGTTGTTTTGACATAAAATTGGTCATTTTCAAAGCGAAATCTGTTAGGCTCATCTTTGTCGCTGTTTGTTTGCAAACACAAAAGAGTATCATGCATATCTGCATCTTCCTGTCGCAAATAATGTGAATCATTCGTGATAACCATTTTTATATCGAGGTCTTTTGCTAATTTTATCAACATGGGGTTTGTTTTCTTTTGGTCAATAAGTCCGTGGTCTTGAAGTTCTATATAATAATCTTCTCCGAATAATTCTTTGTATTTTTTTGCAGTTTCGTATGCTTTTTCGTTTTCACCATCTCTAAAATATCTTAAAACTTCGCCTGCCAAACAAGCGGAAAGGCAAATTAAACCTTCATGGTATTGTTCAAGGTACTCCCAATTAATACGGGGTTTAACATACTTTCCTTTGCACCACGCAATAGAGGTTAATTTGATAAGGTTTTGATAGCCTTGTTTGTTTTTTGCGAGCAAAATCAAGTGATAACATGGATTATTGTTTTTGTCATGCTCTTCAATATTTCCGTTATGAACATAAAATTCACTGCCGAGAATGGGTTTTATGCCCATTTCCTTTGCGGTTGTGTATAATTCCATATCGCCGTACATAACACCGTGGTCAGTAATGGCGATTGCACCCATGCCGTTTTCTTTGGCAAACTGACAATAGTCTTTAATCTTTATTGCACCGTCAAGCAAACTGTATTCTGTGTGTACATGTAACGGAATAACCTGCATCTTCCCTCCTGTTAATAATCTATCACAATCCGTTTTTATAAAAAATAATATGTGAATTTTTATGAATTGAAAGATGAACTTTTTGTTAAGTTATATTAATTTGTTTGGTAAATATAGTCAAAAAAATTTTTTATATTTTTTATCTAACCAAATACATATAAGGGAGATAAAGATGATTAAACCTATATCAACTATAAAATCAAGCTTTCCAAGTTTCAAAGGAATGCCAAAGGTAGCTCCAAAAAGATATATTTATGATGCAGATGATGCAATTTCTCAATATGAAGTGTTAAAACATCCGCAATATACGGAAATTATTCAAGAAGCTGAGCAGGTAACGTCGGACGAGTTTATTAGAGCAGAACAAATAAGAAAAGAAAATTATTCTTTTCTTGATTGTCTAAAAAGTGATAAGGATAAAGCAAAATTTGTTGAGTATTTTAAAAAGTTAACAGGTTTTCCTGTTATGGCGGAATCAACAAAAAAAATGATAGATGAATTTGCAAGGGTTTTGGATGTGTCGAGCCGTAATATGGATTATGCACGTCCTATTGAATATCAAAATGCAGAAGATAACGGAATTTTAATGTCGGGTTATGATGAATTTTGCTCCGCCGGACAAGGAACTGTTCTTCCCGGAAGTGATTTGGATAAGGCTTTTGCTGTTGTTACCGGTCCAAATACTGATTATATGTCCGATAAAGAATTTTCTGACAGATTTAAGGGCTATATTTGGGAAAATCTCGATAATAGAATTTTAAGTGTAAATCATTGTGCCGCTTTCCCAAATATTGTTACTTTGAATGAATTAGCTACTTCTTTAAAAACGGCGGACGATTACGCAAAAAATTTTCTTATCGGGCAAAATCCCGTTAATTTTTGGAGAGTAAAAAATTTGCCATATAGACTTATCTCCGGAGCAAGATTTAATATATGGTTGAGTGGACAAATTCCTTCTGAAGCAGAAAAAGAAGAAATTAAAAATTTGGCTTATGTTGTTGAGGCAATCAGAGATGGTAAAAAGATAAAAGATGTTTCCACAAATACTGAACTTGGCGGTAAATTGTATTATATAATGCAAAATTCGCCGTTCGCTCAATATTCAAACATAATACAAAGTAATGCAATGCAGTTTAAATACGGTATGGCTTGGTTAAGTAAGGATACGGTAAAGGAAAAATTAAAAGCAAGAAAAGAAATGGAAAAGGTTTTTGATTCTTTGCCTGTTTCAACTCAGTATGAAATAGTAAAAGCGGTAATTAAATCAATGTCGGGAGATAGTGACAATTCCGAATATTCAAAAATGTTTACGGGAAAACCCGATAATCAAAGACTGTTACTGAATGATATTTTGAGAGGAAAAGTCCTTTGCGTTTTTGAAGACACCCCGGAAAATAATGAAAAAATACATTTGTTTACAAAAGACCCCGTGCTTATCGAAAAATATAAGCATGTAGACATTGACGAAGGAATTTAGTTATAGATAGAATATAATAATCGCCTAATAAATAAATATCAGGCGATTATTGGTTTATTTTTGTATTTTAGAACCAGGGTTTGAATAATTCCGCTATTTTTAGCGGAATACGACTGAAATAATTTACCGCATTGTCAGCTATTGTCTTATCATCACTAAATTTGAATAAGAACGGCTTTCTTGCTTCCTCTATTTGGGTGCAGATTTCATATCCTCCCGGTGCCAAAAAAGGTCGTCCGTCCATTTGTAGCACTCCGTCAAGTCCTTTATATATTTTGTTACTTTGTGAAGCTTCTAATGCAACTTTTTCAGGAACTGCCATTACGATAGGTGTTTCTTTCTTTAATACCGGCATAAGTTTCTTTCCTATATAGTTTATGTTGTTTGCTATACCGTTATACCATTCAATTGCAGATTTTTCACCGTCAGTTAATGACCTCAAATATGCTTGCCTTTTCAAATACGGTTCAATTGTTCTGTATGTGAACATTTTTGCACCAAAAGACTGATTTTGATTTTTGTTTGCCGAAATTTTTGTGTATGGTAAAGAATTGCTTACTGTGTTAATTTTCATAGGTTCCCTCCTATTTTTATGCTGATATAATTATTATATTATTTATTGCAAGAATTATCTGTTAAATTGTTTTAATTGTCAATGAAAAAACAGCTATTTTTACATTTTTTAATAATTGTTTCGTTACAATTTTGTTAAATTTGGTCTAAATCTTTGCAATTTTTCTAATATGGTATTAAAATAGGATGAGGACAATTTAATGAGGAGTAGAAATGAAAACATACAGTGTTGAAGAAATTTCGCAAATTGTAGGCGGAATGCTGACTAAGGTTAATGATGTTCAAATTGAAAAGCTCATGCCTCCGCATAAAGCTGATGAAAAATCTTTAGCTTTGGGCTTATCGGAAGAAGCTATTGAGGCTTTGTATTATACAAAAGCAAAAGCGGCTCTTGTTCCGCTTGGAGTTAATATAGACGGACTTACAACCATCGAGGTTGAACGCCCGAGATTAGCCATGATGAAATTAATGACTTTGTTTGAAGTTCCCGTTGACAAACCAAAAGGCATACATCCGACTGCGGTTATTGAAGAATCAGCTAAACTTGGCGAGAATGTTTCAATCGGTGCAAATGTTTATATTTCAAGAGATGTAGAAATTGCTGACGGAACTTCAATTATGGCAGGCTGTTATATCGGCAAAGGGGTAAAAATCGGCGAAAAATGTTTATTCCACCCGAATTGCAATATAGGTGATTTTGCGACAATCGGGAACAGAGTTGTTTTGCAGCATGGGGTCAGCATTGCTGCTGACGGATTCAGCTTTGTAACAGAAACCCCTGATACTATTGAACAGGCTCGTAAAGGCAAAGAAGCAAGCGAAGACAAAAAAGCTAATCAAAAAATCTATAAAATTCCGTCATTAGGCTCGGTTACGATTGAGGATGACGTTGAAATCGGTGCAAATACTTGTATTGACAGAGGTACAATTGAAGATACCGTAATAGGAACTCAAACAAAAATTGATAACCTTGTTCAAATAGGTCATAACTGCAAAATCGGTAAAGGCTGTATGATTGTTTCTCAGGTCGGTATTGCAGGAAGCTGTGAAATAGGTGACAGAGTCGTAATTGCAGGACAAGCAGGTTTGGCAGACCATATAAAAATTGCTTCGGACTCGATTATTATGGCTCAAGCGGGTGTTACAAAATCTTTCAGTTCCCGTGCAATCATTATGGGGGCTCCGGCTGTTCCGAGAAAAGATTTTATCAAACAGCATAAAACAATGACAGACGCGTTGGCACTTATTGAAAAATACAAAAAATACGAATATCTGCTTGAAACATTAGAGCAGGGAGAAGAGGAATTTTCAAAATGACAACAATAAAAAATACCGTTGAAGTTTCATCAAACGCACTTATGACGGGAGAGCCGTCAAGTGTAAGAATAGTTCCTTCAATGAAGAAAGGGATAAGATTTTATGTCGGCGATACTCCGATTTTGGCATGTCTTGAAAACGTAGTGAGAACAGACCATTGTGTTACACTCGGTTCAGACGGGGCAACAATTTCATTGGTAGAACATTTTATGGCTGCTTGTGCAATATGCGGTATTGATTCATTAGAAGTTTATTGTTCTTATCCTGAGTTACCTATTTTGGACGGAAGTGCAAAAACATGGGTCGAAAAATTTGACGAGGCGGGAATTGAAGCTTCATTGACAGATAAATGGATATTAAAAGAATCTGTTTCGTATCTGAACGGAAAAACACACCTTGTAATTTTGCCCTCGGATAAATTGGAAATAAGTTATGCGGTAAATTATAATCACCCTGATTTAAAAAATCGGTGGGTATCTTATTCCCCTGAGAATTTGCATGAAATAAAAGAAGCAAGGACTTTCGGATATTTGAATGAGTTAGAAATGTTACAGGCACACGGTTTTGGGCGGGGTGTTACTTATGAAAATACCGTTGGAATGAAAGATGACGGCACTTATACTTGCGAATTGAGAAGTGAATTCGAACCCGCAAAGCATAAAATGCTTGATTTGCTTGGCGATTTATACTTAACAGGAATAAATCCGTTGACATTAAATGCACATATTATTGTGAAAGAGGCAGGGCATACGGTACACGTCAAAGCGGCAAATCTTTTGGCGGAAAAATTGGTCAGAGAAAAAATAGGAGTTTAAAATGGGCAAACCTATAAAAATGGATATTAAAAGAATAATGGAGATACTTCCGCACAGATACCCGTTTTTGCTTGTGGATAGAGTAACTGAATGTGTTCCGGGCGAATACATTAAAGGTTATAAAAATGTTTCGATAAATGAACCGTTTTTTCAGGGACATTTCCCTAATGAGCCTATTATGCCGGGTGTTTTGCAATTAGAGGCAATGGCACAGTTGTCCGCAGGTTGTATGCCTGATTTGGATGATTTTGCGGGGCATGTGGCACTTTTTGCATCTGCAAATAATGTGAAATTTAAGAATATTGTTCGTCCGGGAGACAGACTTGATATGGAATCATATCTCATAAAGAAAAAAGGTCCTATTGTAAAATGTCAGACAAAGGCATTTGTTGAGGGAAAACTCACTGCCGAAGCCGAAGTAACTTTTGTGGTGCAGTAAAGGCTATATTAAAACTTTATTACTTGCTTTAAACATTTTGTGAAGAAATGTTACAATTTTAATACATGCTGAAATTTAGATTTTGATTTTGTTTTTAACAATGTGTAGGTTAGTAAAAGGAGTTTTTCTATGGTTAGTATTAATGGTAGTACAGATGTTGCAAAGGCAGCACGAACAGTTGCAGGGAAACAAGTTAAAGATCTTCTTCAAACATATCATACTCCCGGGACATTAATCAGAGATGCAAAAGAAATGTTTGGTGTTGATTTGGTTCGTCCAAAACAAGCTTTCAGGATGGATTATTTCCAGCAAGTTGATGCAATGGGTAAAGATTTGAAAAAAATACTTGCTCAAAGATATCAAGAAGAGGCAGCAAAAGCAGCGGTTAAACAAGTTGCAAAAAAAGGTACAAAAACAGCAGCTCAAAGTGCTTTATCGAGAGCAAGAGCCGCAGTCAAACAATCCTTTGGCGGAAATATTACCCCTGAGGCATTAATTAAAGAAGCAAAAGAAAAGTTTGGTATAACTTTATCCCGTCCTAGAGGGGCTTTCAACATGAGTCTTCCCCAACAAGTTGCCTCAATGCGTAGAACTCTTACAAAACAACTTGCTCAACAATATGAAAAACAAGTACTTGGTTCAACTGTTGAAGTAACAGTAAAAACAGGTGCAGAGGCAGTAGTAAATGCCGGTAAAAAGGCCATCAAAAAAGGTGCTAAAAGAGTTGCCAAAAACGGTGCTAAAAGAGTCGCCAAAAAGAGTGCAGCAAAAGTTGCAAATGCAGCTGCAAAAGCCGCAACAGAAGTAACCGTAAAAGTAGATACCACAAAAGCAGCAGCAGCAGCAACAACAGGCAAAAGCGGATTTTTCGGAGCTATCAAAAACTTCTTCACCAACGGTGTAGGAAGATATGTCTGGAATCCAATCAGAAATAATCCGAAAACAGCAGCTGCAATTGCAGTTGTAGCAGGTATTGCAATAGCATGTATCGGAGTAAGCAAAAGTAAAAACAAAACATTGCAACAAATTCCTAATCAAGTACCAAACCAACAATATGGAGTCAGTCCCTACGGAGTAACCCCTAATCCATACCAAAACAGATATGTATAAAGAAAAAGCCGTCTTTTAAAGACGGCTTTTTTATTTGTTAAAAATTATCCTTTTTCGACAATTTCAGTCAAAAGTTCACCGTAACTGTTAACCCCGCCGTTTGTTTCTTCAATGGTGTAACTTATGGTTTCATCTTTTGCTTTTGCTTTTTGCAAAGCCGCTCTTGCCTCTTCAATAGTCAGATATTCACCTTTTAAATTAGGTGCAAACCCGCCTTTTTTCTTGATGTAAAGTTGAAACATTATATTATTACCTCATTATTTTTCTGCCGTTTTTATTATAGCAAATGACTTTTTGGGGTCAAGATTTATTTATTGCGGTACGACCGAATGTGTCGTAAACACCATATATTATAAAATTGCGATTAAAAAAGGAGAATAAAAATGAGTATTTTAGATTGGTTAGAAGATTTAGCGGAAGCAATTATTATTTCGGATTACGAATACGAATATAATTTGCTTTATGCTCAAAACGAGCAAAATGAATTAATCGGTTATAACTACAACAATTGCCACGGTGCAATTTCTATAAAATAAATGTAATTTATGCGGTTTTTTATGCATAAACTTCATTTTCAGGATAACTGCTGATTTTTTCTGAAAACATTCTCATTAGTGAAATATTTTTCTCAGTATATTCATCTCTGTTTTTTTCAACATCTCTTAAAGAACAGCTCATTATTCCTGAACCTCTGAAAAGGTCGATAAGTTTTTGTGAAAAACTTGTATTTGCCATGTTATTTCTCCATATAATATTTATATATTATATAAAAAATATTTACAAAAAATATTGCCTTTTTTGTAATTTTAATCTTAACAATTTGTTATATATAAGTATAGATTTAGCGAAGTAAAAAGGCATACTTAGTGTTGTAACTTAAAGCATGCCTTTTTATCATTATTTATTGTTTGAATTTTTTAATTATTTTTT
>JAFSWA010000039.1 GCA_017444705.1 bacterium | reverse complement strand
AATCGATTTCCCTGAGCATCATGCCAAGCATCATTTGTTCCTGCAAAACATCTGTTTTTACTGTTATTATCAGTATCACAAACATACATTATTTTAAGATACGGAGTAACATAAGTTTCGGCAAAAGTTCTTGCCGTATTTGCATTTAATTGTTCGCATCCGCTGCAATGAAATACCCAATCATTAACGTTTCCGTTTTCTGCTTCAGACATTTCCAATGCTCTTGACATAAGTGAATAAAATATTTTAAATCGAGTTTCAATAAAACTTCTTTGATTATTCTGTATAGCAACGGGAATAGTCAAGGCTGCAACAACTCCCAAAATTATAATAACTGCCATAACTTCCGCAAGAGTAAAAGCTTTTTTTTGATTTATAAATCGCCCCCCCCCCCGCAAATGCTTGTCCTGAGCGGGTTTTAGACATTATGAGTTTTTTCATTACATACATCCTTTTCTTTATCACCAATAACATTTTTAATTATAACATATTTTGTGCGAATGACAAGCAATGACAAAAAAGTAACTGCTATCTTGTATAAACTCTTGCGAGGCGGACTTTCAGACGGCACATTAATTCATAATTTATTGTATTTAAAATTTTTGCCCATTCATCAAGTGTGATTTCATCATTCAAAAGCTCAATAATATCACCGTTTTTTGCATCAATTCCCGTTATATCGAACATCATTTGATCCATTGTGATATTACCGATTTGTTTTATTTTTTTGCCATTCAAAAAACCATAAATCTTATTTGACAATTTTCTTGAAACCCCGTCTGCATAACCTATCGGAACAGTCGCAACTTTTATATCTTTATCCGCTTTAAATGTATGACCATAGCTTACTCCGCCGCCTTTGGGCATTGTATGAATATTTGTAATTCTGCCTTTTAAATTCACAACAGGTTTGAGTTTCAATTCATTTTTTATTTGCGGCTGTAAGTCAGGATTATAGCCGTAAAGTCCGATTCCGATTCTTACCATATTTGATTTTACATTGAATTTTGAAATAACCCCCGCCGTATTTTGTATATGAAGCAAAAGTCCTTTTGTATCAACATTTTCAACAACATTGTTCCAGCGTTCAACCTGTATTTTTGTTTCTTTTTCTTCCTCCGCACAGGCAAAATGAGTGAAAATTCCTTTTAAATCAATAAAATCCAAGCTTTGAATTTTTTTTATAAAATCAACCGCCTCAAAATAAGGGATTCCTATTCTGTTCATGCCGGTATCAATTTTTACATGAACTTTTGGTTTAATTTTTGTTTTTTGATAAGCGATTTTGCAGGCTTCAAGATGTTCTTGCGTAAAAACGGAGAGTTCAATATTATGTTGAGCCGCATAATCAAATGACCAAACGGGAGCTGCACCGAGTACCAAAATAGGACAATCAAATTTTGCCTCTCTTAATTGTAAACCCTCATCAATAGACGCAACACCAAGCATATCAACCCCTGACGCTAATAAAATCGGACTAATCATAACCGAACCGCAACCGTATGAATCCGCCTTTACCACCGCAAGAATTTTTTTCCCATCTGTAATCTTTTTAAATTCAAGAATATTATTCTCAATATTGCCAAGGTTAATTTCAACCCACGCATCACGTTTTGTATTCAAAAAATTTTCCCGTTTATTTTGCATTTACATACCTGTCATAATTTTTAACCAAATCAGCGTAAAGTTCTTCAAGCTTATTTTGAACTTCCAATCTTTTTTGTTCAAATTCTTCATCTGTTATATCTTTATTAACATATATCGGGTCGCCATATAGATTTACAATTCGGCTGTAACCTATTGGTACTCTGAATTCATCCCAAGAGTTAAATTTAAGAAAATTTTTCTTCGGTGAATACCAAACCATTGGAACAATAGGCTTTCCGGATAATTTTGCCAATTCTATCGCACCTTTTTTAACGACATGATTAGGTCCCCGAGGACCGTCAACAGTAATAGCTACAATATCATTCTCATTAAGTGCGTCAACCATTTTTAAAACAGCTTTTGATGCACCCTCTCTGCCTTTTGAACCTCTTATGACCTTGTAACCAAGCCTTTCACAAGCATCTGTAATAATCTGACCGTCATTTGACGGACTTATAAGAATATTAACTCTGTTCATAACCTCTTTAAAACCGTACAGAGAGCATTGATGAGCATGCCACATTACGGCAATAAAAGACTTTGAAGTGTCAGGTTTATTTATATGTGTGAACTTCGTCAAAGGAATCTGAAAATTAAACCCCAACGAAATCAACCGTCCTAATATATTTAATTTTATCTGTGTCGATTTACTTCTCATAATTATTTCTTATAAAATTATTATACCAAAAATCTTTTTTTGAGGTCTGAAATTTTACCGATACTAACATCTATTGCTTTTTGAAGCTCTACATCATCTTTTGCAATACGATAAAGTTTTTTTAAAAGTTCAACAACTTCTTTTGTGCAATTTCTGTAAATAAAACAATTTACCCCCGATTTAAGCATTTTTATAACCGCCTCAATCGGTGAATACATTTTAATTCCGCCCATTTCCATATCATCTGAAATTACTAATCCCTTAAATTTTAAATTTTGATAAAGATAATTTAAGACATTTTTTGAAATTGAAGCGGGAACTTTTTCCTCATCAAAACAATTATAGTGAACATGTGCTATCATCAGTGCGGGAATGTTCACTTCAATAGCTTTTTTGAACGGAAAAATATGTATTTTTTCAAACTCACTAAAATCTGAATCAACAACCGGCATTTCAATATGAGAATCTTTTTTTGTATCGCCATGCCCCGGAAAATGCTTGCCCACAGTGATTATTCCGTTTTTATTATAAATATTATTTACAATTAAAGCATATTTTGCAACTTCATCAGGGTCATCAGAATATGCTCTTTCTCCGATAATAGGATTATCAGGGTTTGAATTTACATCTAAAACAGGAGCAAAATTCATATTTAACCCGAATTTTTTTAAATCATCCGAAATTTTTTGAATTTGCTCTGTTAATGCTTTTTCTCCCTGTTTGGCAATATATTTTGCACTCAGATATTTTTTCCCGTTCGGATAATTTTTATTAAGATTTTCAAACCTTTCGACTCTGCCTCCTTCTTCATCAATACTTAAAAACGGCGGAATTTTTGAAACGGATTTTATTAATTTAACCTGTTCTTTAAATTGTTTTATTTCAACAATATTTTGGGTAAAAAATATTACTCCGCCAAGTCCGTTTTTGAGCAGATTTACAAAATCATCATTGGCACGAAAATCTTCACCCTCATAGCCGAGTATAAAAAGCTGATTGATTTTCTCTTTTAAATTATCCATAAATCAATTATAGACAATTTTATTTAATAATCAATTATTTTTCATTTTCTTTCTTTACGAGATAATCGTCGATTATTGATTCATAAAGATAATCTTGAATACATTTATATCTCAATGTTTTTTCATACTCACCGTTTTTGAATGAAGATGAAAAACAACCGCCTAAAAACTCTTTTTTGAATTTTATTAAGCCTTCATAATCTTTTAAAAATTCAATAAAATCACGTCTGACATATTTGTTTCTTTCAATATCTCTATATACGGAAGGTAATCTTTTTGAACAACGATTACGAATTTCGGGGTCATTAAGCATTTGATAATTTCCCTGTTTATTTACAATTTTATTCATGTAATTTAATATTTCTTTTGATACAATTTTTAATTCTTCATCACTCAGTCCGGAAGTACATCTTTTCATAGCTTCATTAATTTTATCTTTGCAGTTTTCAATAAGTTTTTTACTTCCTAATTTTTCATATTTTTCGACAACACCTAATATACATGTGGGGTTGCCTGTAAGCATTTGATCAGAATCATCAAGAGCCTTTTGTGCTACATTTTTAAACCCTTGATTTGCCGCTTTTTCCGCAACTGCTTCCAAAAACGGAAACATTACAACTGCAAGTGATGCTATTGCCGCTATTCCGTCTTTTTTATTTTTTTTGTTAAATTCATCAAAAACAGGAGTCATTATGTCTATTGAAGCCTTGATGTATTTTTTCTTTTCTTCATCGGTTTTTGCAAGTTTTCCCTTTACATGCAAACGGATAATGTCTTTAAATTTATCATGTTTCATAACGAATTTAACATACTTATCTCCATATACATCGGGGAACGGAGATATCTGGTCTTGCATTATATCTTTTAATTCTTCTTTTGTAGCATCAGCATTAACTAATTTACGCATAATGGTTTTTTGCATATTCGTTTCACGGATTTTTTCAGCTTTATTTATTAAGGCATCAAAAGCCGCACTACCTTGCTCTTTTGCTCTTTCAAATTCAGCATAAGTTGCTCTTGCTTGGTAAGAAAATTCTTTTCTTAATCTGTTATTTTGTGCCCAAAATAATTTCATTGCTTTACGTTGTTTTGCATCCATATTTAAGAAATCAACAGGAGCTTCCGTTCCTAATTTTTCTTTATTTTCTTTAAAAAATGCATACATTTTATCTTGCAAACCGATTTTATCCGTTGCAATAAGCATTATTGGTGATGCGTACTGAAACATCAGATTACCCTCTTGCCCTTCTTTCATTTTTGCCAATTGGGCTGCACGCTGCTCAGGCGTCATATCAAGCCATCTTTCAATCATTGCATTACGGCGTCTGAGTCTTTCTTCCGGCGATAAATTTACAGGTTTTCTTTCTCTTGGTTTTGTATTTTCCGGTTTTTTACGAGGCTGAGTTAATGTATATGTATAGGGGGTATAATCTTTATCCGCTCTGTTTGCTTGCAATGATTTCCAATATGAGCGGTCAGGGAATTTTATTCCCAATGAGTCCAAAGTTGAATGAAGAAAATAATATTCTTCATTACAATGTTCCTTAACCTTATCTAAATTTGGGTCTTTATCTTTGTCAAAATCCGCATTTATTTCATCTAAATCTTTACTTTCCAAAAATATTTTCTTTAATAAATAAACAGTTAAATCTTCGCCCGATTTTAAGATAGATCCATTATCTCTGTCATAGCATTTTAATACATATAAATAACCGCCTTTGCCTCTCGGACTTACATCTTCTAATGTTTTTAAATTTGCAAACAAAGGTTCGTTCGGGAACTTTTCTTTTACTTCTTTAATACTTTTACATTCATTCAACTTTTCAAAAGCCTTTTTACTTAACTCTGCCGGAGGTATTTTACTGTTAACGGCATAATTATTGTTTAAATAATCCTTCATTGTTTTTGGCATTCCCTTTTTGTTAAATTCCTGTTCGTAGAAATTCTCCGGGGTTCTGAATAATCTTGCACCAAAAAACGGTCTGAATCCTTTCGGGTACGATAAACTTCTATTTTCCGTAACCGTGTTTGATACCGGCTGATTTTCCTTTTTGTTTCGGGAAACCGTAAAGCCTTGTTTTGGCTGAATATTCGTTATTTGCATAGTGTAAAATCTCCTT
>JAFSWA010000002.1 GCA_017444705.1 bacterium | reverse complement strand
AATTACAAATTTTAAAGATATTTTCAAAAGTGTTTTTACAAAATTGTTTTTAAAAATATCATAAAGTTTATCTTCCATAAACCAACCGGCAACTATACAAAGTATAAGAGCATTAAAGGGTAAAAGATAATTTGACGAAACGACATCCATAAGGTCAAAAATAACTTTTCCGCCGATTTTAATATTGCTCAAAACCCCGAACGACAAAGAGGCAAAAATGCTCATTGTACCTATTATCAGTGTTAAAATTCCAACAGCTTTTTTTCTTGACATTTTAAAATTTTCCATAAAAGTCGCTGTCGGAACTTCTAAAATACTTATGCCCGAAGTCAAAGCCGCAAAGAATAACAGCACAAAAAATAAAATTGAAACAATATTTCCAAAAGGTAATTGAGAAAATATTTTAGGAAGTGTTATGAACACCAAACCCGCACCGGATGAGGGTTCAAGCCCAAAAGAAAATACGGCGGGGAAAATCATAATTCCTGCTAAAATTGCAAACATCGTGTCTGAAAATATAATAGTATAAGCGGATTTTACGATATTGTCTTCATCTTTCATATAAGAGCCGTATGTCAACAATGCACCCATACCGATACTCAAAGTAAACAAAGCCTGTCCGAGTGCAGTCAAAATCATAGAGGGGGTGAATTTTGAAAAATCAGGTTTAAACATAAATTCCAAACCGATATTTGCGTTTGGCAAATTAACGGAAAAAATAACAAGTGCTACAAGAATAATTGCAAAAACAGGCATCATTATTTTGTTTCCAAGCTCTATTCCTTTATTTACGCCCCTATAAATAAAAAACATGCAGCATAATAAAAATATTACACTCAATACACAAGGTAAAATCGCTGTTGATGAAAATTTAGAGAAAAATTCACCGTAATCCGCTATTTTTTCATTTGTAAATCCCATTAAAATATATTTGATAATCCAACCGCCAACTACAAAATAAAAGGCTGAAATGATTATTCCGGTAATTGCATTTAACCAGCCAAAAATTTTAAATTTCGGATTCACTGAACCCAATGCGGTAACACACTCTTTTTTTGTGTATTTTCCTATAAATAATTCGCAAATCAAAGGAATAAAGCAAATCGTTATTATTAATGTTAAATAAACAATCAAAAAAACGGCACCGCCATTTTGTCCCATAATATAAGGAAATCGCCAAATATTACCAAGCCCGACAGCAGAACCTATTGCCGCCAAAATAAACCCTAATTGTGAACCCCATTGCGGTCTTGCGTTTTTTTCCGTATTTTTATTTTCTTCCATTTTTCTCTCCTTTACATAATTTTACAAAAATTTTAAATTTTGGCAATTTTTTTACATTAAACTATTTAATTATATTAGAAAGAGGAGAAATTTTTATGGCATTTTATATAGTGAAAAAAGGAGATACCTTATATAGTATTGCAAGACAATACGGAATTTCTACCGATAAATTAATGGTTGTAAATAATATTAAAAAAGGTAAACCTATAATTTCAGGTCAGAGATTAATAATTCCTGTTATTAAACCTGCTCCCCAAAAAGGTGTTCCCGTAGGACTTGACAGTGTTCATTTTTCAAATAAACCTAAGGCTGTACCAAAAGGACAAAACTCTGTTAAAAGTACAAACCCTTTTGCTACAAAATTACCTGCTGTATCTTCAAATCAATCTCATCCTATTTTGCCTGATAATAAACTTTTAAAATATAAAATTAAATCAGGTGATAATTTTGAAAAAATAGAAAAAGCTTTTTGGCTTAAACCGGGTCAATTAAAAAAAGCTAATCCTAATTTAAATCCAAAAAATTTAAAAATCGGTCAGGAAATAAATATTCCCCAAAAAGAATATTATTATAAACCTTATGATAAAAATGACGAAACTTTTAGTTCTTTAATTAGTAAAGTATTAAAATCTGAAGGCGGTATAAATTCAATAAAAGGAAAAGACGGAAAAATTTATGTTGTTAATAAAGGAATTCAACAGGTTACTTATGATGCATATTTAAAAAGAAAAGCTTTCGATAATAAAACAACATATAAAACAAAATCTGTCAAAAATATAACAGATGAAGAGGTTAAAGAAATTTATTATAATGATTATTATTTAAAAAGCAATGCAAATAATGCAAAAGACAAAAAAACCGCTTATTGGATGTTTGATACCGCTGTTCAATGCGGTGTTTCCGAAGCACAAAGACTTTCAAAAATTTGCAAAAATGATACAGATTGGTATAATGAAAGATTAAAAATTTATAATTCTTATGTTTCAAAAGATTCATCAAACAAAAGATATCTAAACGGCTGGCAAAATCGAATAAACAGTATTAAAAAAGTAGTAATTTAAAACTAATTATCTTTAATCGTTAAAGTTGTTAAAGCTGCAAGAGCCAACATCATTGCACCGATTATAAAAGAATATTCCCAATGATAAAAAGTTCCTGCGGCTTTTACAATGGAATTATGATTTATTATCCATGCAACGACCGTGCAGACAACAACTTGCGGACCTGCTATGAAGATATTGAAAATACCCATCACAGAACCCTCGGTTCCCGGTTTTATATATCTTGAAAGCATTGCAAAAGGTAATGCACAAATACTTGCCCAGCCGATACCTGAAACTCCCATCATCATTGCTACAATAATTTTATTATGTGAAAACGCCATAACCAAATATGCCAATATCATTGTTATTATTGAAAAAATATGAACTTTTTTGTTACCCATTTTGGCTGAAAATATTCCGATTGGAATTGCAACCAAAAAACATATTAAGTTAAAAATCGCAAAACAAATCGAAGAAAAATTCGTTCCTTCCAAAGTTGCATTCTTAAAATCCGCACCTGCAACAGCAATATCAGGAACCCCAAAAATCGTATGAACACTGTATTGAGTAAAAAATATCATCATACACATTGTTCCAATCCATGTGAAAAACTGCATCAAACAAATTTTTGAAACTTCCGGAGAAAGTGCAAAAAATTCTTTTACAGAATCTATAAAAGATTCTTTCTTTATATTTTCTTTTATTTCTTGTTTTTCCTGTTTCTTTTCTTTTATTGTTATACAAGTCCATGTCATACCCAAAGTGAAAGCAATAGCTGCCATTATAAACTGGGCTTCAATAGACATTTGATAATTGAAAATACATTTCAGAAATGGTGCTGTTCCTGCCGCAACAACCGAGCCTAAGCCAATCGCAAGACTTATATAAGAATTTGCAACAGAATGTTGTTCTTGCGGTACAACATCAGGAATTAATGCCCGATACGGACCCTGAGCGACATTAACACAAGCATCTATAACCCAAATCATAATAGCTGCAACCAAAAGTGCAGACCAAGACGGCAAATTTAAACCTGTTAAATTATGCAAAAAATTGGCAATTCCTGCGGAATTGGGAAATAACCATAAAGCCAAAGAAGCTAAAATTGCACCTCCTAACAAATATGGGCGTCTACGACCAAAAGGAGATATTGTTTTATCGCTTAATCTTCCGACAATAGGTTGAACTACCATGCCCGTAAACGGACCTGCAAGCCATATTAAACCGTATATAAAAGGTGAAGCTCCTAACCCCTCTGTAACAGGGCCTGAAAGTATTATTCTCATTTGCCAAGCAAATTGAAGTCCGAAAAATCCCAAACAAAAATATAAAAATTGTGTTGTACTAAATTTCTTCAATGTTTCGTTCATTAATTTTCTTCTCCGTTACTTTCTATATACGCTCCGTTTTGTTCTATTTCCACTGTCAGAACATCTACTTTTATATTCAGATTATTATAAGTTTCATTAATTATATCTTTTGCTTTTTCTAAGGCATTTTGTTTTGATATTACGAGCAAAGACGGACCTGCTCCGGATAATACACAACCTATAATATCTTCTTCATTTTTTATTTTGTTTGAAATTTCTTTTAATCCCGGAACTAATTTTTCTCTGTATGGTTGATGTAGTTTGTCTTGAAGTGCAAGTTTCATAAGTTTATCATCTTTTGTATGAAGTGCCTCTATAAACATTGAACATCTTTTTGTATTAAAAATAGCATCTTTATAACTTACTGTTTCAGGTAAAACCGAACGAGAAATTCCTGTTTGCAATTCAAAATCAGGAATACAAACAGTTAATTTCCAATCATTATTCCATTCTATTTTTCTGTATATAACCCTGCCGTCATCTTCTTGTGAAGCAACAACAAATCCCCCTACAAAAGCAGGAACAACATTATCAGGATGACCCTCAACTTCTGTTGCAATAGCTAAAAGTGCATCTATATCAGACGGATTTCCCAATAATTCATTTGCCGCAATTAATCCTCCGACTATAACAGAAGCAGAACTTCCCAAACCTCTCGCTATCGGAATTCCTGTTTTTATTGTAATTTTAAGAGAATCAGGCTCTTGTCCCACAAAATTATATAGTATTTTTATAGCTTTAAATACTATATTTTCCTCACCTTCATTTTTTATATAAAGATTTTCCTCTCCTTTTTCATCATAAACGTGAAATTCTATACCAAGATGAGGAATAACAGTTTCTTCAACAGTTATTTCGTTATAAAAAGGTAACGCTAAACCAAAAATATCAAATCCGGGTCCTAAATTTGCCGTTGTTGAGGGTACTTTTACTGAAACTTTCATTTCTTTCTATGCTCTTACTTCCATCGGCATTATCAAACATAAATAATTATCTTGTTCATCAGGCAAAAATACGGTTGCTGAAAGACTTGTACTTAACCATATTTTTACTTTTTCTTCTTCCATATTTTTTAATGACTCCAAAACATATTTATAATTGAAAGCTATATCTAACTCTTCCGCAGAATATTCTATTTCAAGAATTTCTTCACCTTTTCCCTCATTCGGGGAATCTGCCGTAATCGTTAATACATTTTCATTAAAATTAAATTTTACAATACTTGTTCTGCCGTCAACAATTATTGCCATACGCTCTAACGCATCTATCAAACCTTGTCTTTCCACAACTGCTACTTTTTCACAATTTTGAGGAATTAACTGATTATATGGCGGAAAAACTCCGTCTTGTAATCTTGAAATAAGTATAAATTTATCAGTTTTGTATATTATTTTAGTTTTGTTTAAAATAATTTCAAGAAATTTATCTTCTGTAATCTGAACAATTCTCAATAGTTCCAAAAGTGATTTTGCAGGAATAACAACAGAACTGTCAACACCCTCTTTACTTGCTAAGGTATCAGTATATTTTGAAAGTCTGTTTCCGTCAGTTGCCGCCATTTCTATTGAATTATTTTTTATAGCACAAAATACACCGCTTATTACATTTCTTGTTTCATAACTTGCCGCAGAATAAACACATTTTTTGACAGCTTTTACTATCGGTTCTACTTCTAATTTTATTATTTCTCCTGTTTTTAATTCTTCTTCTTTTATAATTTCAGGAAATTCTGATGCTGAAATACCTATTATTTCAAATTTTGAGTTTCCGCTTTTTACCATAACCGCCGATTTTTCTTCATTTAATTCAAAACTGATAGGTTTATCGGGAAGTTTTGATACTATATCAAATAATTTTTTTGCAGGAAGTGTTATTTTTCCCTCTTTTTCTATTGAAGCTCTGCAAGATGTTTTTACGGAATTATCATAATCAGTAGAAGAAAAAATAATTTCATCTTCTTTTGTTTCAAGTAAAAAATTAGCTAAAACAAGCTGAATTCCTCTTTGTAATGTGATTTTTTCAACTATTCTTAATCCTTTTAATAATTCCTCTTTTTCTATTAAAAACTTCATAATTACTCCTTTTTAAATATCCGTAACTATTATATTATAAAAATCAAAAAAGAGGTATTTTAAAAATACCTCTTTTAACAAATTTTTATATTATTTTTTAATTTGTTGTGAAAAAATTTCACCCTTGCTTATTGATTTTGTATTGAATAGTATAAGGAAAGGAACATAAGACTAATGCACCCTTGCTTATTGATTTTGTATTGAATAGTATAAGGAAAGGAACATAAGACTAATGCACCCTAAGTCACTTTAGACTCGTATGTAGATTGTCTATGTTCCTTTTAATCAACGAGACTTTAGAAATACCTGTCTCACTTAAAGCAAGGTTGTCCGTTGATTGTCGATTACTTAAGTACAAAGGAGTATAGCATGAAAAACAATTTAAACAAAGTATTTGTT
>JAFSWA010000038.1 GCA_017444705.1 bacterium | reverse complement strand
TTTATTTTTTTATTTTATAATTTTATGAGAAAGGATAATTATGTTAAGAAAATATTTTGAAAATAAAGTTACAGAGGGGTTGAAAAATTCAGAATTTGTATCTTTGGTTAATTTTGACGATATAAAATTAAATTGCGAAATTCCTAAAAACAGAGATTTTGGGGATTTTGCGGTGAATGTTTCTTCTTTGGCAAGAGTTTTGAAGATGGCTCCGCCTCTTATTGCACAAAAAATAGCGGATAATATAAATGCAAAAGATTTTGAAGTTACTGTAGTCGGCGGATTTTTGAACTTCAAGACAGGTTCGGATATTTTAAATTCCGTGATAAAAGAAGTGCTTGAAAAACAGGAAAAATACGCAAGTTCAAATATCGGTAACGGCGAAAAGGTTTTAATTGAGTATGTCAGTGCTAATCCGACAGGACCTTTGCATATCGGACATGGCAGATGGGCTGCTATGGGGTCAAGTTTGGCAAATCTTATGGATTTTGCCGGCTATGTTACCTCTCAGGAATTTTATATTAATGATGCCGGAAATCAGATAAATAAACTCGGTAAATCTCTTCATATAAGAGTATTGCAGGAGCTTGGATTTCAAGTTGATTTTCCGAAAGACGAAACCGAAAGAAAAGATTTCTATACGGGTGATTATCTGATTGCAACAGCAAAGAAGTTTGTTGAACAAAACTATGAAATTGCAAAGAAAATGAATGTTGATATAAGTGATGATATGATTTCTATGTTGAGTGGATTTGCAAGAAATGAGATGCTTTCAATTCAAAAAAAATTGCTTGAAAACTTTAATGTTCATTTCGATACATATTTTAGCGAACTCACACTTCATAAATCGGGTAAAGTAGAAAGATGTATTAATAAACTGAGAGAGCTTAATCTGTTATACGAAAAAGACGGGGCAACTTGGTTTAAATCCACAAAATACACTGATGACCAAGACAGAGTCGTAAAAAAGGCAGACGGGTCAAATACCTATTTGACAGCAGATATTGCATATCACTATGACAAATTTGAAAGAGGATTTGACAGGCTTATTGATATTTGGGGTGCGGATCATCACGGCTATATTCCCAGAATGAAAGCCGCTATTGATGCACTCGGACATGATTCAAGTAAATTTGAGGTTCTTTTGGGACAGCTCGTTAATCTTGTTATTGACAATGAACAAGTCAGAATGGGTACACGTTCAAAAATGATTACTCTTGAAGATTTGATAGATGAAGTCGGTGTTGATGCAACAAGATATTGGATGATTATGCGGTCAATAGATACTACACTTGATTTTGATGTTGAGCTTGCAAAATCAAAAACAGACGATAACCCTGTTTTTTACGTTCAGTATGCTCACGCAAGGGCTTGTTCAATTTTGAGAAATGTTTTAAAGGAACAAATTGACAGAGAAACGAATGTGATTTCCCCTGCACCGATGAATCGAGAAGAATTTGATTCGGTTAATGAAAATTTTGATTTGTCTGCACTGTGGAATGACGAAAGAGCAAATGAGGCTACAAGAAAACTTATTTTAAAAATAGAAGAATATAAACACATAATTGAGACAGCGGCAAAAAACAGAACTCCTTATATGTTGTGTAAATATTTGCAGGAATTGGCAGGAGAATTTCATTCATTCTATGCTGTTTCAAGAGTAATTGTAGAGGATAAAGATTTGATGAAATCAAGAGTAGCTCTTATTAAAGCGATAGTAACAGTAATAAAATCCGGACTTTCAATACTCGGAATTTCGGCACCGGAGAAAATGTAATATGTTAAAATACTTTAAATGGTCTTATATTGTAGCAATAGCAGGTATTATAGCCGCTTATTTATGGGGGGAAATGAAAATTCCCGGTTCAGGATTCAAAGATATTTTTATTGTCCTTGTTCTTAGTATATTAGAAGTCAGTCTGTCTTTTGACAACGCTGTTATAAATGCCACAAAACTTCAAAAAATGGCACATGAATGGTGTACAATATTTTTAACCTTAGGTATTTTTGTTGCGGTTTTCGGAATGAGGTTATTATTCCCTATAATTGTTGTTTCCGTATTTGCACATATTGGTTTTATGGAAACAGTCAATATAACATTTAATGATGTTGATACATATACAAAATATCTGCATATCGCAAATCCGATGATTCTTACATTTGGCGGTTCATTTTTGCTAATGCTGTTTTTACATTATTTCTTTAATACTGAAAAAGAAGTTCATTGGATAAAAATTATTGAAGAAAAATTATCACTGTTTGGTCATGTTAAAGGGATTGAAACAGTTATAACACTTTTGATTTTATGCACACTTCAACACTATACATCGGAAGAAATTCGCTTACCGCTAATTCTTTCCGGTTTATCGGGTATAATTTTATATATTCTTATAGACGGTATAAGCAGATTTATGGAAATGAAAGATGAAACAAGAGTTCATGACGGAGTTATAAAACAGTCTTTTAAGGCAGGTCTTATAAGTTTTTGCTACCTTGAATTAATTGATGCATCATTCTCCCTCGACGGGGTTTTGGGTGCTTTTGCATTGAGTAAAGATATTATAATTATTATGATAGGACTTGGAATCGGAGCAATGTTTGTCCGTTCGTTTACAATTATGCTTGTCGATAAACAGGCTTTAAAACAGCTTGTTTATTTGGAACACGGAGCCCATTGGGCAATAGGGGCTTTGGCTTGCATTATGTTTTTGTCAACAAGAATGGAAGTACCTGAGGTTGTAACAGGTTTACTTGGTTTAGTTCTGATTGTTGCCGCATTTATTTCATCTTTAAGAAGAAATAAAAAAGAAGTCATAAATTAATTGTATTTCATAAAATTTAAGAGTTCTTTCGTTCTTGCAATAATATGCTATAATGTGATAAAATCAGATACAGAGAGGACAACTTTATGGAAGAAACAAAAATCATAGTTACGTTATCGGGTGCTGATAAAGTCGGTATCGTTGCGGCTTTGACGGCAGCTTTGGCAAAATACGAAGTAAATATCGAAGATATTAAACAAACAATTATGCAGGATTATTTTGTTATGTTTTTGCTTGCGGATATCGGCAAATCAAAATATTCTTTTAAAGAAATCAAAGACGGGCTTATGGAAATTGCAAACGAATTAAAGATGGAACTTTGGGTTCAGAAAAAACAGATTTTTGATAAGATGCACACAATATAAGGATTAGAGATGACCTTTTTTTCGACAGATTCAATAATTGAAACAATACACATGATAAAACTCAATAATCTTGATATTCGTACTGTCACGTTGTCGTTGAGTTTAAGGGACTGTATTGACACCGATGTAAAAATTGTAGGAGATAAAATTTACGACAAAATAACCAAATATGCTAAAAACCTAAGCAGATATGCTGATGAAATCGAAAATGAATATTCAATCCCCATTGTAAATAAACGTATTGCGGTTACACCGATTTCACTTATAGGAGAATCCTGCAAGGAATATGATTATGTTTATCTTGCAAAAGTTTTGGATAAAGCGGCAGAAGCCGTAAATGTGGATTTCATAGGCGGGTTTTCCGCACTTGTTGAAAAAGGTTGCACAAGAGGGGACAGAGCTTTATTGGACAGCATTCCCGAGGCACTCTCCGCCACAAACAAAGTTTGCTCATCGGTTAATGTAGCAACTTCAAAATCCGGAATTAATATGAAGGCAGTTTTAGTTATGGCGGATGTAATTAAAAAATCGGCAATATTGACAGCGGATAAAGACGGTTTGGCGGCGGCGAAATTGGTTTGTTTTTGCAATACTCCTTCTGACAATCCTTTTATGGCGGGTGCGTTCACAGGTTACGGAGAACCTGAGTGTGCATTGAATGTGGGAGTTTCGGGACCGGGAGTTGTAAGGGCGGCAGTTGAAAAATTAGATAAAAATGCTGATATGAGTGAGCTGGCAAATACAATTAAAAAAACAGCTTTTAAAATAACAACAACGGGCGAACTTATAGGCAGAGAAATGGCTCAAAAACTTGATATTCCTTTTGGGGTTGTGGATTTATCATTGGCTCCGACTCCTGCAATTGGGGACAGCGTTGCGGGAATTTTTAAGGCAATGGGTTTGGAAGATGCGGGGGCTCATGGTACAACGGCAGCATTGGCGATGCTTAATGATGCGGTTAAAAAAGGCGGAATTATGGCAAGCTCTCACGTTGGCGGGCTCAGCGGAGCATTTATTCCGGTATCTGAGGATGCACAGATGATAGAAGCCGCTAAATTAGGGCATCTGACTTTTGATAAACTTGAAGCAATGACATCTGTTTGTTCTGTCGGGTTGGATATGATTTGTATTCCCGGAGATACACCAAATTCAACTATTGCAGGTATTATAGCTGATGAAATGGCAATAGGAATGATTAATAAAAAAACAACAGCGGTAAGAATTATTCCCGTTCCGAATAAAAAAGTCGGAGAAATGGCAGTATATGGCGGACTTTTAGGCGAAGCTCCGATAATGAAAGTAAATAATCTTTCAAATGAAAGTTTTGTCCAAAGGAGTGGCAGAATTCCCGCACCGATTCACAGTTTAAATAATTAGAGGTAAAAATGATTAAAGATTGGCAGGATTATTTTTTAGAAATAGCAAAAACTTGTGCAACACGTTCAAATTGTATAAGAGCACAGGTTGGTGCGGTAATTGTCGGTGATGACAAAAAAATTAAGGCAACGGGATATAACGGTACTCCGTCAAAGGTTGAAAGTTGCTACGAAAGAGGTGAGTGTTTCAGAATAAAAAATAATATAGAATCAGGCACAAGATATGAAACATGCCGCAGTATCCACGCAGAACAGAACGCTATTATTCAAGCGGGGCAAGATAGATGTAAAGGGGCAACTATGTACATTTGGGGACATGATTTTATCTGTATTTTGTGCAAAAGATTTATTGTGCAATCGGGAATAACAAATGTTGTGTTAAGAAAAAACGAAAACACCCCTGTTGTAAAAGTTACGGTTGAAGATATTAAAAAGGAGCTATAATAAATGAAAGATATTTTAGCGATAATAATCGATAAGGATCCGACAGCTAATGAGGTTATAAAACAAATATTAGATGACAATTCAAAAATAAAAGAAACCAAACAATTTTTAAAATTAGAGGACGGATATGATTTTTCAAGTACAAATAAACCTGATTTGATTTTTATTGATATTGAATATGGTGAAGATTTAACTTTTGATATAATTTCAAAAATAAAAAAAGAAAATAAAAACTGTAAAATCGTTTTATTATCAAGGAAAGCCGAAGCAAAGCTTCTAATAAAATCAAAAAAAGCAGGCTCTGACAGATTA
Source organism: bacterium (assembly GCA_017444705.1). GTDB lineage: Bacteria > Cyanobacteriota > Vampirovibrionia > Gastranaerophilales > Gastranaerophilaceae > RGIG3525. The sequence continues at coordinate 1,915 of JAFSWA010000038.1, read as the reverse complement.
CTTTTAAAGCCTGTATTAAAAAATGATTTTGATGATATTTTAACAAAACTTATAAACGAAATTAACTATAAATCTGATAATATAAATACAAAAATTATAAGTGTCTTTTCAAACAAAGGCGGAGTCGGAAAAACAACAATAAGTACAAACTTAGCAATACAAATATATGAAATGACACAAAACCCGACTGTAATTGTTGATTTCAATTCTCAATTTGGTGATGTAAGTACATTTTTAGATGTAAAAACAGATTTTGGTATTTCATATTTGTTAAGTCATAAAGAGCAGATTAATAAGGATTTTCTTTTTTCCATTTTGCCGAGATATAAAGATACCGAACTTTTTGTATTGTCGGATATATTTTATTTGAATGATGTAAAAGAGTTATCGCTTGAAGATGTACAGGATATTATAGATGCTCTTAAATCAACTTTCTCTTATATTATAATTGATATGACAAATGTTTATGACTTAAAAACCATGAAGATTTTAGATAATTCAAATGATATTTTATTCCCGTTTGTTGCGAATATGCCTAATTTGAGAAATTGTTTGAGATGTTTGAATTTCTTCAAAAAATTAGGATATGAGGATAAAAAAGTCAAGCTTATTCTAAACAGAGTTACGGAAAGTGATGAAATCAAAAGCGATACAATTGAATTAACGCTTAATAAAAAATTGTATGCACGATTAAAAAATGATTATTATATAGTTATGTCAGCTATTAATCGAGGGGTTGGAATCAGCGATATTGATGAAAAATCGGATATAGCAAATTCGTTCCAAAATTTAGCATATTCACTAATAAAAGATGAAGAGGAATAAAAATTGGCATTAAAAGACAGAATAAAGATTAATACAGAGATTATAAAAGACGAAAAACAACCCGTAAAAACAGAGGTAAAAAACACCCATGACTTTAAAGAAAATCTTCTTAAAAGTCTTTTGGTTCAGAATTGTAATATTCTTGTTTATTGTGATATTAATACTTCGACATATAGTGCCTTAAATTATCTTTGTTCAAAAATTGAAAATGACAAAAGGCTCGTAGGTATCGGATCAAATCTGTTGCTAAATCCTGATGAAATTATAAAATTTGAACCCGAAACAAAAAATCAGTCGAAAGAACTTATAAAAACCGCTTTCAGTCTAAATCCTTATAAAATCATTTTGCAAGATTTTGACGGAGTAGAAGCAGTTGATATTTTTAAACTTATTAATGCGGGGATAAAAAATGTTATAACAGCAGTTAACGCAAAGACTCCCGAGAATGCACTTTGTCAAATGGAATTGAATTTATATATGAACGGGGTGCAAATTCCTCAACAACTTATGAAATCACTTATAGCAGCTTTCGTTGATATGATTGTTTTTGTTGAAAAAATTGACAATGATATAATAATTAAAAATATTTATAAGACAGAGTTAGGTAATGACGGGTTATATGTAATCTCAGAAATATTAAACAGTGAACCTAAAAAAGAAGAGACAAATATAAACAATAAAGAATCTCAAAAAGTTTCGGAAAATGAGGAAAAAATCCCGGTTCAAAAAAACAACTTAGAATCTGATAATCCAAAAACTAAAAAGAAATCTGTTTTGACTTCAAAAACAAAATCTACTTTAAAAGTTGCTATCGAAAAAAGAGAAAAAGCCGCAAATCTTCAAAAAGCCGCAAAAAAAGAGTCAAAAACCAATAAGCGAGGTAAAACAAAGAGAAATATTTTAGCGGCAAAAATAAAGAAAAGAAAATTAGCTAAAACAGATATTTTATAAGATTAAACTGTTATAGAATTTTTGAGCGAATTAGCTACTTCGTTGTTTCCACGTAGTGGGGGTTTTATTCCCCGCTTATATATAAAGACATAATTTCTGTTCAAAAAAGGGGGATTTTATGTCATTGCTGTACATGTCA
>JAFSWA010000037.1 GCA_017444705.1 bacterium | reverse complement strand
CTGTTGAAGAATGGCAGAATTATTATTTTAAAAATGTTCGCAGTCAAGAACATATTATTGAATTAGGTAAAAAACTGTATATTAAGATAACGGAAGTTTTGGTCTCTGAAATTGAGGGAATAACAGAAGAAGATTGTATAGAATATATTAAAAAACTTGTAATTGACAAGAGTTATGATGGTTATGTTCGTGAGATTAAGACAATATACGGACAATTACAGGAAATAATAAAAGAAAAAATTCAACCGGCACCGGATGAATGGGACAGATTATATAATGTTGACTTTTTTATAGAGATTAATGGTAAATATTTGGGATTACAAATAAAACCGGTTAGTCAAGCACTAAGTATTCCCGAAATATATAAGGAAAAAGAAATTCAACATAAAACACATGAAAAATTTACACAAAAATATGGAGGAAAGGTTTTTTATATATATTCTTCAAAAATTAATAATAAAAAAATTATAACAAATGAAGAAGTTATTGAAGAAATAAAAGAAGAAATAAATCGTCTTAAATTTTTATAATAATTTTGGTATCTATATACAATGTTACAGTAAAAACTTCTAAACATGTCATGCTGAACTTGTTTGACTGCTTTTTCCGAAATCTTTTGATTTCGTGAAAAATGTCTGGTTTCCCACAGCATCTTTTCTAAATTCAAGGTCTAATAAAACCCAGAAACGAGTTCAGGGCCTGCCCTGAATTTATTTCAGGGGTGACGTATTAGGGTAAACTTACTGTAACATAATATATAATTCCATAATTTTAATTATTCTTGTCTCAGAAAGAAACTTGCAATCTTTTTATGAGGAATTATTACGCTAATCGGGCGTCCGTGCGGGCATGTTTGCCAATTTTTTGTTGTTCTCCAATTTGCAATTAATTCTTTCATCTGAAAAATATTAAGTTTTGTATTTGCTTTCACTGCCGCTTTGCAGGCTGTTGTTGTCAAAATTTTATTTTCGATTTCTTCTGCATTTGCCTGAAAATCATCAAGCAAATTCGCCAAAAGTTCTTTAAGCGAAACATTTGTGAGCATTTGAGGGATTTTTTTGAATGTAAAAATATTCCCGTCTTTGATTTCAAAATCATATCCGAATTTTTGTAAAAGAGCTTTATTTGAATTTAAAAGTTCAACATCAGTAGGAGTTAGGTCAAATTTTTCGGAAATCAATAAAATCTGAGAATTTTTGTCTTTATTTTCAAGCAATTGTTCATACAAAAATCTTTCGTGTGCAATATGCTGGTCAACGATTTCAAGACCGTCGGGTTTTTGAATCATAATATAGGTATTAGCATATTGTCCGATTATTTCGTCTTTTTGCTCAGGTTCCGACATTTCAACAAAATTTTGAAGAGGTTCTTCCCTTTGAAAATCCGTTTGTTCAAAATCTTGTGAATATTGTCTTATAGGTTCTTGTTTATTTATTATAAACGGTTGTTGTGTGTAATTTTCAGGAATATAAACAGACTCATCTTCATTTGTTTTAGTGAGAAAATCTACATTTACAGTTTTTATTTCGGGCTTTTTATAAGAAAGATTAGAAATTGCCATATCTATTGCGGAATAAACGATATTAAAAATCTGATTTGGGTTTCTGTATCTTAGTTCACGTTTTGTGGGGTGAACGTTAACATCTACGTCAGAAAAAGGAATTTCTAAATTAAGTACAACAAAGGGATATTTTCCGATAGGCAAAGTTCTTTTATAAGCTGTATCAATAGATTTTAAAATAACGGGACATTTTACCGAACGTCCGTTCACAAAAATATAGAGGTTTTTCTTTGTTGGGCGTGTAAAATCGGGATTTGAACATACCCCTGTTATTTTGATTTTGGATAATAAATCAGATTTGTTCAATTCAACAAGATTATTTCTGCCTGAAATTTTAAATATTTCATAGACCGTACTGAATAAATCTCCGGTTCCGGTTGTTTTTAGAACAGACTTATCATTGTTAAAAAGTTCAAATGAAATTTTTGGATTAGAAAGAGCGATTGCCTGAATCATTTCCTGAATTGCCGCAAATTCGGTTTTGTCGCTTTTCATAAATTTTAAACGTGCGGGAGTGTTGAAAAATAAGTCTTTAACGTCAAAAGTTGTTCCAAAGCCGGCACCGACTTGCGAAACTTCGATTACGGAATCAGACCCGACTGCTCTTATTGCATTTTGGGCATTTTTTGTTCTTGTTGTGCAAGTTACTTTTGCAACGGCAACGATACTTGCAAGAGCTTCTCCTCTGAAACCTAATGAGGAGATATTCCATAAGTCATCTACTGTTTTTATTTTGCTGGTGGCATGCTTTTTGAACGCAAGCTGAATGTCATTTTTGTCAATTCCGCAACCGTTGTCGGCAACTCTTATATCTCTTGTTCCGTTTGAAATTTTAACTTCAATTTTGGTAGCTCCCGCATCAATGGAGTTTTCAACAAGTTCTTTTACAATAGCACTCGGACGGTCTATAACTTCGCCCGCAGCAATTTTATTAATTAAATCTTCACTTAATTGTTGAATTTTTTTTGGTTCAAACACTATATTTTTTTCAACTGTTTGTTCTTCATATCCCATATTTTTATTTTATAGCAAACAATAAAGGATGTCATTAGGAGGACAAACTTAATATGAAATATTCATTTACAATTAAAGATTGAAAAAAAACGTTGATGTATAATTGTTGTATGAAAGTCGAACATATAATTTGTAATAACGTAAATAACAGAAATAAAAACAATATATCGTTTAAGGGATTATATGACAGTCGTTTTTTGAAAAAAGGGCTTGAATTTGCGTCCGATAACGGGGTTTTATTCAGTTCGGTTGTTTGTGTGGCACTTTCATCAGTTTTTCGTCCGATAGCGGTACTTTTAACACCAAAAGCAAAAAAAGAAGATAAACAATATACTTGTGCAAGGTCAATTACTTCCGGACTTTTAGGTTTTGGTATTACAATGGCAATTACAACACCGATTGTTAAAGCTGTTGATAATATTGCAAAAAATGCCGATAAATATCTAAAACCTGCAACAATAAAAGCATTAAAAGGAAATTCAAAAAACTTGCGAAAATCCGGAGCTTTTGGTTTTGTAACTCAGATGGTTAAACTCGGTTCGCAGTTTTTAACAGCAGAGCCAAAAGCTTATTTATCCTGTGCTTTGGTTCCGCCATTGATGTCTTTTTTATTTAAGACCGACCCTCATCCAAACGATGAAAAATCGCAAAAAGAAAAAATTGTTTACATCGGCAATTCAAAAGTAAACTTTGGTAAAAATTCGGAAAATAAAGAATTTAAAGGTAATTTTAAAGGTTTGGGACAAAGTGTAACTAACGGTTTGTCAAAAGGGATTTCAAAATTCTTTAACTGGAAGCCTATTCAAAAGGCTGCAAATAAATATAAAGATACAAACTTTGCACAGCATTTGTTTTCTCTGAATGATATTTATTTAACGGCACTTTTTGTCAGATATACAGATTCAAATAAGGATATTAAAGAAAGCAGAAAGAAAACTCTTAATTATAATGCTATGCTTCAAACCGGGCTGACAATCCCTATCAGTTACGGTATTGTAAAATTACTTGATAAACCGACGGAAAGGTTTATTTCAAAACTGTCAGCGGTAAATAAAAATGACCCGAAACTTCACAAATACATAGAGGGAGTAAAAATCGCAAAACCCGCATTAATTATGGGTATTTTGTATTATATTTTTGCACCTGTCGTTTCAACGGTTTTGGCGGATGTTGTTTCAAATAAAATTGACGGAAATAAGGAAAATAAAAATGATAAATAAAATCAAAAATTTTGTAAAAACAGAACTTTCAGGCTGGTCTGACAAAGAAAAAATATTTTACTGTATTATTTTTCTCACAGTAACAACTGTTTCAATCAGTGCAAATGATTCAAGAATTGCAACACTTCACGCAATTTTCGGAATATTAGCTACAATTCTGACGGGAAAAGGAAAAATCTCCTGTTATATTATAGGAACTTTCGGTGTACTATGTTATTCCTATTTGGCTTGGAAAAACGCTCTTTGGGGAACATTAGGATTACAAATTTTGTATTATCTGCCAATGGAGTTTATAGGAATATATTTATGGAAAGACCATTTAAAAGAAGATACAAAAGAAGTTAAAAAGACAAAACTTTCGATAAAAGAACGGTGGATAATTTCTTTGGGAGCTATTTTTGTATCTTTGTTACTCGGTATAGTTTTGTATTTTTGTAATGATAAGTTTCCTCTGCCGGATGCTTTTGTTACGATTTTGCCTGTAATTGCGTTTTATCTGACAGTCAAAAGATGTATTGAACAGTGGGTAGTTTGGTCAATAGTAAATGCGATTAATATAATTATGTGGCTTGTAATTCTTTTTCAAGAGGGTAATTATCTTGCAACGCTTTTAACGTGGACTATTTATTTTTGTTTTGGAATTTATTTTTTATTCAAATGGAAAAAAGAAATTGCAGAGGAAAAAGAGGTTGATGCAGAATGAAGAAAGGACATTTTTTTCAGATTATATTGATAGTAATTGCAACTCTTTTGTACTTTGTTGCAAATATTCAGAGAGTTGCCGTTCCGGGAGCCATATTTGATACTTTACAGAAAGATTTGATGACAAATCCGTCTGCAATAACGGCACTCGGAGCTTCTTTTATGTATATTTACGCAATAAGTCAGTTAATAGTCGGTCTTTTAAATTCACGATACGGCGGTTATCGAATTATAACAATTGGTGCAATAATTTTTTCGATAGGCGGACTTATTTTCCCTCTTACACACAATCTTTGGTTTCTTTACCTCAGCAGATGTCTTGTAGGGCTTGGTTCGGCAACTTTTTATCTCGGAATTATACAGGAAACAAAAAACGTTGTTTCCCATAACAATTTTGGAATTGCTCTTTCAGTGATTCTTTTTATAGGATATTTTGGCGGCATTGTTGCAAATGCTCCGCTTGTAATGGGAGTAAATGAAATAGGTTGGAGAAATACTTTCCTTATAATTGGTGGTTTTGCGGCAATTTTAACGGTTTTATTTTTGTTTTTTAAATTCTTTATCCCAAAGCAGGAAACAAAAAAAGAAATTAAATTTAACCTTGAAATTTATAAAGAAGTCCTCAAAAACCGTGCAAATATTATTTTATACGGTTTCGGATGTTTAAATTACGGAATTTATTATCTTTTACAAACTGTTATAGGGAAAAAATTTCTTGAAGATTTTTGTGAAATAACGGTTCTTCATGCGGCTGTTGTGCTTTCCGTAATGGGTGCTTTATATGCAATTTCAGGTCCGATTTTGGCATATTTCAGCAAAATACTTTTAAACAGAAGAACTATTTTTCTCAAAATTGCAGCGTTAAACACATTTGCTACTCTGATTTTTATAATTATTTGTCTTGCTTTTGATTTCAGAACTCCCATTATTGCCGTTATGTTCTGTGTAATTTCCTTTTTTGCTTGTCTTTCTCCGCTTCTTATTCCGCTCATTCATGATATCAACGGGGCAAAAAATTCCGGTGTCGCAACTTGTATTATGACCGCATGTTTTTATTTTGTAGTCGCTATTTTGGGAAATATTACAGGACAAGTTTTAAACTTTTTTGAACCTCTTAAAAAGGGAGAAAGCCTTATCTATTCAAACAAAGCATATATGATTATTTTTGCGGTAATGCTTTCATTGTCAGTTATTTCAACCGTTTGTGTATTTTTTATGAAAGAGAGTAAAAAAACAATGCGGTTTTTAAAAATGTGCAAATATATGGAAACAAAATACGGTACACATTGGCACGATAAATACGAACATGACTTGTATTCGGGAATTTAAAATCCGTTAATAAATATTCTAAACTTTTGTACTTAAATATAGAGGACAAAGAGTTGATTTATCTTCAACATTTTCAAGTAAAAAATCACAAAGCTCACGAACAGCACCGTTTCCTCCGGATTTTTCCGTTATAAAATCAACAATTGCTTTAACTTCTTTTGCACCGTTCTGAGGAGTTACGCTTAATCCGACTTTTTTCAAAATACAAATATCAGGTAAATCATCACCCATGTATGCTACCTGTGAATAATCCAAATTATATTTTTTGACTAAATCGTCAAGAGCCTCTTCTTTATTTTTCTGACCTTCGTATAAGTCATTCATTTTTAAAATATTAAATCTTACCCGAACAGTTCCGTTTTGACGAGCCGTAATAATAGCTGTTTTAAATCCGGAATTATTGAGCAATACAATTCCCTGCCCGTCTTTTGCATTGAATTTCTTATATTCAACCCCATTTTCATCAAAAATCAGGCTCTCATCTGTCATTACCCCATCAACATCAAAGGCAACAAGTTTAATTTTGCTTGCTCTCTTTGCTAACTCCGATTTTGACAACATTTAGGCAACACCCTCTTTCAATAAATCGTGTACGTGAATTAATCCGACTGGTCTGTTATCATTGTCAACAACAGCAAGGCTTGTAATTGAATATTTTTCCATAATCGCCAAAGCTTTTGTTGCTATTGATTCAGCACTGACTGTTTTCGGATTTTTTGTCATAACATTTTTTGCAACAAGATTTTCAACATGATGATGAGCAAGCAAAATTCTTCTTATATCACCGTCTGTTAAAACCCCTTGCATAATACCGTTTTCATCAGTTAAAACAGCACAGCCGAGCCGTTTTTCACTTATGTATTCAACAACTTCCAAGAAAGATTCTTCCTGACTTATAATAGGTAATCTTTCCCCTGAAATCATTAAATCGGAGACTTTTATTAATTTTTTCTTACCCAAAGCTCCGGAAGGATGATACAAAAGAAAATCTTCCTCAGAAAAACCTCGTTTTTTGAGCAGACAAATTGCCAATGCATCACCAAGAGCCAAAGTAACTGTCGTACTCGCCGTCGGTGCTTTGCCGAGAGGACAAGCCTCTTTTTCTACCGCAATATTTAAGACAACATCTCCTGTTTTTGCAAGCGTAGAATCAAGTTTTCCCGTTATACTGATTAAAGGAACGGAAAATCTTTTTATAAGCGGCAGCAAATTCATTAATTCCAATGTTTCGCCGCTGTTTGAAATTGCAATAACAACATCCTCACGGGTTAAAATTCCGCTGTCACCATGTGTGCTTTCCGCAGGATGAAGAAAATAAGCCGGTGTTCCCGTAGAAGAAAGAGTCGCTGCAATTTTTCGTCCTATATGTCCTGATTTGCCCATTCCCGTAACGATTACACGACCTTTGCAATTATATAAAAGCTCAACCGCATCTTCAAGCTCTTTCCCCAAACGGTTTTTTAAATCAATAATTGATTTTGCTTCAATCTCCAAAACCTCTTTTGCGGTTTCAATACATTCCTTTGTCATTGTAAGCACTTTTGCCTCTCTTTCTGTCGGTATTATAGCGTAAAATCCAATTATATGCTATAATCATTAAGAAATATTTAGTGTAAATTCGGCAATTAATATGAGATTAGATAAATTTTTAAAAGTATCAAGAGTAATAAAAAGACGTACAGTAGCAAATGAAATTTCCGAAAAAGGAAGAATTTTGGTTAACGGACAGGTTGCTAAACCCTCAAAACAACTAAAAGTCGGTGATATTATAGAAATTATCGGTGCAAATTCATCCACAAAGTTACAAATTTTAATAATTCCTGTCGGAAATGTTCCTGCCCAAATGGCGGAAACCCTTTATTCACTTGTCGAATAGTTTTTTGTAAACTTTTGTTAAAAAATCTATAAAATAATTATAGAAAACTATTGACAAATTTTTAGAATGTGCAATAATAATAGAGTGATGTTTATAGAGTGTATTAATTACACTAAATAAAACAAATCACTAAGCAAAATGGTTTTACAAGCTCGAAACATTAAATAACAAGAAACATATTTAACCTTAGTACACATATAAACTCCTAAATAATAAACACAAAAACCATTAGGATGCAGAAAACAACCACTCGTAAGGGTGGCTTTTTTTTAACAATTATAAGGAAAATTTTTTATATTTCTTCAAAACTTCCGAGAATTTTCATCCATGTTGACTGTTTGTTAACATCTTTCAGAGTTTTTATAATATTTTTTTCAGTAATATGTCCTGTAAAATCAACAAAAAATATGTATTCGCCAAGAACTTTTTTGTTTGGACGGGAAGAAATATTTGTCAAATTAATTTTATTTTTTTCAAAGACTCTAAGCACTTTAAATAATGCTCCATGTTCATTTTTTGTTGAAAAAACGATGCTTGTTTTATCGTGTTCTGTTTTTAAGGTTGTTCCTCTTTTAAGCATCAAAAATCTTGTGATATTTCCTTTTTCGTCATTTATATTTTCTTTTAAAACATTTAAACCGTATAATTTTGCTGTTTCAAAATTAGTAATTGCCGCAAATGATTCATCCTTGTCTTTGATATAAATAGCAGAGCCGCTGGTTGAAGAAAAAGGAAGCATTTCTATTTCATTGGGAATTAAAGATATTATTGTATTTTGACATTGTGCAAGAGCTTGCGGGTGGGAAACAACGGTTTTTATATTCCCTATGTTATTTGTATTTCCGACAAGACAATGTTTTATGGGGATTTGTGTTGAAGCAAAAATTGTCAAATCAGGGTCTTTAAAACTTTTTATTCCGTCGAGAGTTTCTCTGACAAAACCCTCAATTGAGTTTTCAACAGGCACTATTGCTATTGTATTTTCATTAAGTGTAAAATTATCCAAGACCGATTTTATATTTTTCATCCCAATAGAATGAATTTTTTCAAACTTAAAATGTTTTGCAAATTTTTCTTTTGCTATTTGTGTATAAGAACCGTTTGGACCTAAATAAAATACTGTTGTTATATTTTCCACTTCAAAAAATCCGCTTTTTAAACTATAATATAATTATAATAACTCAAAAAGGTGTGATATGGCAAATATTTCTTTTGGTACGGACGGATTCAGAGGAATTTTGGATAAAGATTTTAACATGATTAATGTAAAAACGGTTGTTAAAGCTTGTGCAAAGTACATTTCTTCGGTATACGGCAATCATAAACAGATAATAATCGGGTATGACCCTCGAAATCAAGCTTACGAATATGCAATGAATACGGCACAATTGCTTTTGGCATACGGGTTTGATGTTTGTGTTTCAAAAAAAGTTATTCCGACGCCTATGATTGCTTTTGCGGCAAAATATTATAATGCGTGTGCTTTTATGTATACCGCATCTCATAATCCGCCGGAATATTTAGGGATAAAATTTATTCCTGATTTTGGAGGTCCTGCTACGAATGATATTACGGATAAAATTACTCAATATTTTGAAGATAATACTAATTTTATGACCGGAAGAGTCGGTGATTTTGTAGATTTAGACCTTGAAAAGCCTTATTTTGAACATATAAAAACTTTAATTGATATTGAAAAAATAAAAAAAGTAAAAAGCAATATTATTTTTGACGGGTTGTATTCTTCGACAGTCGGTTATTTTGACAAATTTTTGGAAGAAAATGAAATTTCATTTGAAAAAATAAATTGTTTTCACGATATTAATTTTGGCGGAGGCATGCCTGATCCAAAACCAAAGTATTTAAAAGATTTGATTGAAAAAATTAAAAACCAACCTGAAACAATCGGTTTGGCGAATGATGGTGACGGAGACAGATACGGAGTTATAAATGAAAACGGCGAATATGTTACTCCGAATGAAATTATGGGGATTTTGCTGAAACATCTTATAAAAAATAAGGATGCGAAAGGTGATTTGGCAATTACTGTTGCCGGAAGTTCAATGTTAAAAGTTCTTGCACAAAAACTTAATGTAAAAATTATAGAAACACCGGTTGGTTTTAAATGGCTTGGAGAAGCCATGAGAAATAATAAGGTTCTTCTTGCGGGTGAAGATTCCGGCGGATTGAGTATAGGTTCTCATATTCCCGAAAAAGACGGAATAATTGCAAATTTGTTGATTTTAGAGGCTATGGGATATGAACAAAAATCTCTTGCAGAGCTTCAAAAGGAGCTTCAAAATTTTGTAGGAGTTATTTTTACGCAAGACAGAATTGATTATAAATTTCACGATAAAGAAGTTATGAATGAGATTATAAAAAAGATTTCACAGATTAAAGATTATCCGTATAAAATTTCCGAAAAAAATGAAACAGAAGGTTTGAAAATAAATTTTGACAATAATTCGTGGATTTTGGTTCGTCCGAGCGGAACCGAGCCTCTTTTAAGAGTTTATTTTGAATCGGAACCTAAAAATATGCAGGAATTGAAAACATTTGTCGATACGAAAATAAAATCCTTTTTTAAATAGTTTAAAAATTCAATTCAGATATCTTCGGGCAGAAAAATTCCGAAAAATTCAAAGTATTTTTTGAGTTTTGAAATATCTTTTGTTCTTAAAAATTGAGTTTGATATTCCTCTATAATCCATTGAATGTCTGCAAAATTCAGTTTAACCTGGCGACGTCCTTTTTTGTTTTCAATAATTTTTGCCATATAAATCTCCTAACAAAAACATCATGGCTCAAATTTTTAGAAAAAATACAAATTTCAACCGAAAGGTTTATAAATCAGGTATAAGATTGTAAAAATATTAATGTAACAAAATGAAAGAGAAGTTTAAAATATACTATAAAAATAAGTTTTTTATTATGGATTTTGATTAAAAATAAAAATTAATGTCTACTCTTTTTAATGTAAATTTTTTGACATGTAAAATATTTTATAGTGTAATATAGATATAATCTGGATTTGGGAAGAAATAAAAACTTAATGTACATTAAAGAGCTGGAAATTGACAAGTTCAAATCCTTTGCGAATAGGGTTAATATACCGTTTGAAAAGGGATTTACGACTATTGTGGGACCAAACGGGTCGGGCAAGAGTAATATTATTGATGCAATTTTGTTTGCACTCGGACTTGCAACAGCTAATGAAATGAGAGAGAAAAAAATCTCTGAGTTTATTTCGCTTTACACTAACTCAAAAGAAGCATCAGTAACGGTAGTTTTTGATACTGAAAATCCGCAAGAACCTGAATTAAGGATAAAAAGAAAGATTAAAAAAGGTTCACAGGGATATAACAGTATTTATTATTTAAATGACAAACCTGTTACACTGACCGAAGTTCATCTTGTTTTGGATAAATACAACGTAAACACTAACAGCTATAATGTTGTTATGCAAAATGCCGTTTTTAAGGTTACGGATTGTACCCCGAGAGAGCGAAGAACTTATCTTGACGAAATAGCAGGTGTTGCCGAATTTGACAGAAAAATAAAACAGGCAACGG
>JAFSWA010000001.1 GCA_017444705.1 bacterium | reverse complement strand
GTTTTTGAACCTAAAAAGAATTATTGTAACAATGCAGATTTTACGATAATTATTGCGAATTAATTTTTAATTTTAGGTCATATTGAATAGTTTTTAGTAAAACTGAATATAAAAGCGAATTATTAAATAAAAAATCGCTATGTTTTGTTAAAAATTTGTTAAAATTTTATCTAAAATTCTATCGGGTAAAATAAAATGCAGAAAAATAAGTTGTTTTGCCAAAAAACCTGTTAAATATCTTGTTTTTGGATTTTCGCTATTAATTGCTTTTAAAATAACTTCGGAAACTTTTTCCGGTTTAGTTGCAAATTTATGGGTATAAAGTTTTTTAAATTTTGTTATCATTCTATCGGCGAAATCCCTATAAACTCCGTCTTTTGAGATTTCTTTAAGATTATTGAGAGCTATATTATCCCAATTTGTTTTAATAATTCCGGGTTCAATCAAAATCACCTTAATATTAAATTGAGATAATTCCATTCTGAGTGCATCACTGAGGGCTTCAACAGCGTATTTACTTGAATGATACCAAGCACCAAAAGGACTGACAAACCGCCCGCCCATTGAAGAAATGTTTATTATTTTGCCTGAAAGTTTTTCTCTCATTGAGGGTAAAACCTCTTTTGTAAGCCTTGCAAGTCCGAAAAGATTAACCTCAAATTGATTTTTTGCCTGTTCAATTGTTACATCTTCAACCGAACCGAAAAGCCCGAAGCCTGCATTGTTAATAAGAATATCGATTTTACCTTCTTTTTCAATAACAGTATTTACGGCATTTTGACAAGAATGGTCATCAGTAACATCAAGGTATAAAATATTTATCCCGTAATTTTTGAGCGGTTCCATTTTTTCTAAGGTTCTTGCACCGGCATAGACGATAAAACCTTTTTGTGCGAGGAGTTTTGCTGTTTCAAACCCCATACCGCTCGACGCACCTGAAATAAAAACTATTTTTTTGTTTTCCATAATTATCCTTTACCAAAGGATAGCATAAAATAAAAAGTTTTGCCAAAAATTGACAATATGTAATTTTTAATATAGACTAAAATTGTTAGTTGTGTTTGTGGCATACAATCTGATGAGATTAAGCAGAATGCTGCAAGACTGACAATTGAATAAAAAACTTGGGCTTGTGGCACTCTGCCGACGAAAAAGGTTTGGTGAACCTTTTGAGGAGAGGTAGGTAGCGGGACGCTACCGCTGCAACTCAATGACAATTGAATAAAAAACTTGGGCTTGTGGCGCAGCGGTAGCGCAGAGGACTCATAATCCTTTGGTCGTGGGTTCGAATCCCTCCGGGCCCAATTTTTATTAGATAACAATAGCAAGGGTTTTCGCCCTTGCTTTTATATTGTAAATCTGTTGCAATATTATAAATAGACATTATAAATTCTCACCGAGTTTGAGATAATTTAGAGGGAAGTTTGAGAGTTATTACATAAAATATGTAGTTCTATAATGAGGTTTTCGAAAAATTGAAATAAGCCTGCATAATTTTGTTAATTTTTCATTTCTAAAGTGCTTTCAATTTTAAATCTGTTTGATTTCTCATCATAACTAACATCATCTATTATTATACTTTTATCTTTATTATTAATAATAAATTCAAATTGTCCGTCTATATATCCTGCATAAATACCCTCAACTCCTTTTTTAAGAGTTATTTTATGTATCATTCTTGGTTGGTTATCAAAATTCATATTAGTTCGTAGGTCGTGTTGTAAAACACGACACAAAATATAAAAAACATTTGTCGTGTTGTTCTTCGTTTAACACGACCTACAATTATATAAAATGTCCGGATTCTGTTCATAGCCTTAAACCCACGCTATATCTAAATTAAAGGCATAAAAAACTGTTTTATGGTGGATGCAAACCGGACATTTTCCAGACACAAACCGGACATTCCGGACATTGAATTACCTTTTGTTGAATTTTGACGGAACTGCCTAAAACCCCTATTATATTTGAATTTTACAAAAAACTTTCAATTACTTTTTGTTGAATTTTGTCCGCTTATGTATAATAGACATCCAAAATTAGACATGTCGGACACTCAAATTCAACAAATTCAATTTTGAAAAAATCAAGTCGGAAGTTGTTTAATTTTATTTGTCGGATGTAGATTATCAGAGAGATTGAGAAAAGTACCCCAGGAAATTTGAGAGAATTCTCAAACTTTTTAAGTTTTGAGTGAAAAATTTCAAAACTTCCGTCTTGGATTTGCTCCACGCTCTGAAAGTTTCGCAATTGAACCTTCGGTTCAAGTTTGCTCAATTTCCTCGCTATCCGGACTAACTTCGTGTCGTCACCTCTCACAAAACGATACTTAATCGTTTTGTTCGGCAGAGTGCAAATCCGCTGATACAAACTCTCATACTTCCAGAT
>JAFSWA010000036.1 GCA_017444705.1 bacterium | reverse complement strand
CTTTTTAATTTTAATTTCATTTTCAAGCATCTTTATAATTTCGTTAATATCTTTTATGCCGAGAAAATCAACTTTGTTTTTGACAGTCGCAAAATCACCCGCCGTCAAGCCTTTAAGATTAATATCGGTATCAGATATATTGAAAAAGTGCTCAATTCCTTTATTAACCTGCTCTTTTGAGAGAAAATCAAATTTTATTTTAAATGTAAATCGCCTTAAACTTGCTTCATCAAGTGTATCTAAAAGGTTAGTAGTACAGACAAAAGGATATTCATGCGATTCCATCCACGTCAGCATTTCGTTAACCTGAGAGATTTCCCAACTTCTTACAGCGTTATTTCTGTTTTGCAAAAACGTATCAGCTTCATCAAAAATAAGCATTGCTCTTTTCGCCTTTGCTTGTACAAAAGCTGAGGCAATATTCTGTTCTGTTTCACCCACGTAAGGTGATATTAAATCACTTGCCCTTTTCATTATAACTTCAACTCCGACTTGTTTTGCCAAAAACCTTGCATAAAGACTCTTTCCGGTTCCGGGTTCACCATACAGACAGAGTGAAAAATTCAATCGCCCGCTTTCTCTTATTTTTTCCGTAAG
This sequence comes from bacterium, assembly GCA_017444705.1. Lineage (GTDB taxonomy): Bacteria > Cyanobacteriota > Vampirovibrionia > Gastranaerophilales > Gastranaerophilaceae > RGIG3525. The sequence continues at coordinate 8,218 of JAFSWA010000036.1, read as the reverse complement.
ATTTTTAATATTGCAGTCTGTATTAACCAAATTTTCGTTATAATCAGCTAATTCAAATTCCTTTTTATTTTTTACATTTTTCTTTTTCGTAACAACTTTTGCCACATTTTCAATAAAACTTTCAAAATCGTTCTCGTCACCATTTATCATTTTGGTTGTTTTAATTGCATTGCTAATAATTGACGGGGGAATATCATAATTTTTATTCAATTCCTTGATTTTTTCATAACAGACTTTAAATTTATTTTTCTTCAAAATTTTCTGCCATATTTTGAGCCGATTTTCTTCCGTCGGTTTTTCAAATTCTATGCAATAAGTCATTCTTCGTAAAAACGCAGGGTCAACATGATAAATGTCATTCGTAGTCCAAATAACGGGGACTTCGGATTTTTCAAGAATATTATTAAAATATCCCTTTGAAAGCCGCCAGCAGTCTGTCATAACATCTTCCCCTTCATCAAAAAGAATACATGCCTTGTTTGCACATGCGAGCAAATTCTGTTTTGAAAATAAATCAATCAACCTGTCCTCTCTGCTTGGCTCTTTCAATTCTTCAGTAAGCGTAAGAACAGAATACATAGGAATATCCGCACAATTTGCAATAAGTTTTGCAAACTCTGTTTTTCCAGTTCCGACTCCGCCATAAAGCAGTATATTTACACCTTTTTGGTGTTTTTCTGCCGCTGAACTTAAAATCTTTATTACCTTTTCCGGTTCATTTTTCAGATGAGAATAATCATTAAGCGATAATCTTGATTTCTCTTTTTTGCCCAAAATCAAATTAATAATCTTTTCTTTTGTAGTACATCTCGGGTTATCAAAAATTTTTATTAATTTCGGATTAATATCTTCACTATGCGGAGAATCTGTCATATCTTTGTAATAAAGATTCTCAAAAACTCTGTATTTTCTGTTTTGACGAATTTTCAAAAATACCCTTGTAAAAGTTGTCATTATTTGACCTTTTAGGCAATCATAATACATTGAAAAAATGTTATTAATCTCTTTTAATGCCATAAAAATAACAATTTCGTATTCTTCTTTATTAAGAGAATAAATTTCTTTAATTAATTGAAACTGTTTTTCAAGAACTGTATTTTGGGGTTTTATTTTTTCCTTTAAATTTTTTATTACTTTTCCGAAAGTTGTCAGAAATTTATCTCTTTGTTCACGGGTATCTAAAAGAATTTTATCTCTTTCATCGTAGTCAAAAAGGGTTTTGTCAACCTTAAATTCTTCAACCCAAAAATAAAATACATCGTCAAAATTGTAGTTAGTAATATTTGTTTCGGGTAATAATTTGTCTAAATAGTCTAAAAATTTTCTCTTTTCAAAATTATTCATGCTTCGTACTCCTTATATTTACATTTTAATTTTAAAGGGTAACTACGACAAAACAGGTCGGATTTAGGAAAATGTTAAATTTTTTATTTTAATTTTTAAACTCCGAAATAATAAAATACCGATTTATAGAAAAACCTGTTTTTACAGTCTGTTTAACTTTTTAAATTTTTGTTGAAAAAAACGTTAAGTTTTTGTATAATTGCAAAGAACTCCGATAGGACTAATTTAATGGCAAAAATTTTACTATTATTTTATCAACCCGCAATAAATACGGAAAATCAAAATGCCGTTTTGGCATTTTACGAGTCAATTATAAAAGAATTGAGTCTTTGTTCTAATGAAGTACAATTTATTAATCTTGCACTGTTTAAAGATTATTGGACTTCATGTTTTGACAAATTAAATAACAAACAAACAACAGAGATTAAGAATAGAATTACCAAATTTAATCCTGATGTAATTTTTACGTTCAATAATCAGATTACATCTGAAATTACAGAAAGCACAAATTGTCCAATTTGTATTATGGATGCTGATAACACAAATCTTTTTCCGAATAAAGAATTTATATCAAAATATAATGACAGATACTTTTTGTTTTCATATTATAAAGAGTGGGAAAGTGATAAATATGAATCGATCGGTATAAAAAAAGACCATATCGGTTTTTTGCATTTGGCGACCTCAGTAAAAAATGAGCCTTTGGAGAAGATAACAAATATTTCTTTCATAGGTTCAAAATTCGGAGCAATTCATCCGTCTTTATATCAACAGATAAAAGAGAATATTTCTTTTGAAGATTTACGGAAATATTACGAAAATCAGTATGAGAACGCAGATGAATTTTTCGCTAAATATACAAAATTGTTGAACGTAAAAGAGTATGACTTGTACGGATTAATTGATACAAGGCTTACCGTATTACAGTCCGTATGTGATTTGGGGTTAAAAATATACGGAGTCGGGTGGGAAAAATTGTCTGATGAAATGTTTAACCTTAAATTATGTTTTGACTCTACTCCTAAATATACACTTAAACATAACAGCAATGTTTATAATTCTTCTAAAATAAACATATCAATTTCACATCCTCAGTGTAAGGGATACGCATATCCATGGCGGATTTATGATGTTATGGCATCAAATGGACTTTTAATTTCCTCATATTCAAAATTATTAGAAGAACAAACATCAGATTATGTTAAAATTCCGATGTTTAAATCTCCTTATGAAGCGAGGGAATTATGTCTTTACGCATTGAAAAATCCGGCATACTGCGAAGATATTACAGAAGCTTCAAATAAATTTATCGATAAAAACGGCCGTTGGCAAGATAATTTTAAGACTATTCAAGACCTTATAAAAATTAATTTAATTGACGATAAAGAAAATATTCAGTCCGTAAATATGGCTCAGGATATGAAAATTATAATAAAAAGACCGTCAAAAAAACGTTTTAAACAAATAATAAACGGCTTTTTATTGATATTATCAAATCTTCCTTTAATTGAAAAAATCTTTTCGGGAAAAATGCAAAAAAAGCTTTTTTCATCAATAAATAAACATAACAATATTTAACTGATATTTATTTTACCGCATGATTATCGCAAGGTAAGAATTTTCGTTTTTCGGGCAAATAACAGTTTTCTTGTTTATTTGTACCGTCTGTTGAAATATCAATTGTATTTTTATTATCCGTTCTAAGATAATGAATGTTATTTTCACTGAATAAATCAATAATACTAAAATGAGGATGACCATATTGGTTTTGACCCGTTGATACAATGACGGTTTGAGGCTTTATTTTATCAAGAACCGCCTTGTTTATTGTGTCTTTCGCACCATGATGACCGAGTTTCAAAACATCAATTTTTCTTACCGGCAATATTTCATAACCCCCAATACCTGCATCACCCATAAACAGAGCATTAAAATTTTTATATTCCAAAAGATTTATTATCGAATTTTCATTTTCATCTATTGATTTATTAAGATAAGCTCTTACTTTTAAATCTTTTTCTTCATATAAAACGGTATCATTTTTAACTATTTCGTAAGGAATATTGTGTTTTTTGAGATAATCAAACAATTCCTGAGAAGTTTGAGTAGTAGGAATATCCGTATTAACAAAAACCTTTTTAACTTTAATTTTTTCTAAAAGTCCGACTGTTCCACCAATATGGTCATTATCAAGATGAGATAAAATCACATAATCAATTTTTGTAATTCCTTTTGCAAGTAAATATTTCGCAATAACTCCTTCCCCGCTTGAATAACTGCCGCTAAATGATTTTTTACCTGTATCAATCACAAAATAATGATTTTCGGGTGTTTTAACAAGGCAGCTGTCTGCATTTTTTACAGAAAAGAATGTTAAATGTAATTTATTATCGGGAATTTTTATAAAACTCATTAAGAGAATCGCAAATACGGAGATTGCAATATAAATAAGTTTTTTGTTTTTCATTTCATCAATAAAGAATTTTGTAATCAAAAGAACAAATCCGTAATATAAAAGAATTTGTACGATATTTGGCTGAATTGTAACCAAATTGGCATTCGGAAGAGATGAAATAAAATCCGATATTTTTACGGTTATAATTAAAAACGGAGATAAAAACATATCACAAATTTTTATTAAAATATCAGGCGTAAAAGGAAACATTGCGATTATAGAAGAAATAAAACCGGTAAAACTAACTATTGTAATAAAAGGAAGAACAAGAATATTTGCTAACGGAGAATACATTGTAAAAGTATTAAAGTAAAACATTTGCACCGGCAATACCCAGATTTGTGCAATAACAGGAACGGCAGCGGAATTGATTAAAAATTGCCAAAATTTGTTATATTTTTTACACCACTCTGAAATAACAGGCATAGCTAAAATTAAACCTGTTGTAACAAGAAATGATAACTGAAAACCTATATGGCAAATCCATGAAGGGTTATATAAAAGCATAAGAAAACAGACAAAACTGATAAGAGCAAGACTATCGGCTTTTCTGTCAAGCAGTTTACCGAAAAGTACAAATTCAATCATCAGAGTTGCTCTCAAAATTGACGGAGAAAATCCTGTCATACAAGTATATAAAATAATCAAGAATGAACCTATAATAATATTCAATCTGTAATTCATTTTAAAAAGGTTACCTATAAAAAACCAAATTCCGAAAATTATACCTACATTTAATCCTGATGCTGCGAGAAGATGAAGCAATCCCGAAATTCTGAAAGATTCTTTTAATTCATCTGTCGGAGTAATTGCATCATCACCGAAAACAACCCCGCCCAATAGTTCAAGATACGGACTTTTTAAAATTTTTGAATGTTTTTCCGTTATGGCATTTCTTTGAATATTTACTTTTTGCAAAAACTTCCAACCTATACTTTGAGGTTTTTTAACTATTTCAAAATTATCCTTTTGAATAAACATAGTTGAAAATGTATTCATATTTTGAAGATAATTTTTGTAACCAAATTCATTAGGATTTGCGGCTTTTTGAGGAAGCCTGAGATTTCCTTTTAATCTTAACGTATCTCCGATTTGAATTTTTGAATAAACTTCTCTCGGCTCAAATAAAGTAACTATTGTTTTTGATTTCAGATTATCAACTTCTTTATAACCCGTATTTATTTTATCAACTTTAAAATAAAAACGTGTTTTATCGGGTTTATTTGTTTCTAAAATACTGACAACCTTACCTTCTGCAACGATATTATTTTTGGGTGCAATATAATATAATGCATCCGAATTTTTTACCCTGAAATCTGCAATATAAAATCCGCCAAGAAAAGTCAAAAATAATAAAAAAGCCGCTATCGGTTTTATTCTGTCTGTATATATAAGACCAACCAACCCTAACGAAACAAAAATTAATAAGATTATCGGTATATTTGCGAAAAATGAAACTATTCCTAAAATAAATAATATTGAAAACAGAATAGTTATATTTAATTTGTTCTGCAAAATATCCATAATTCAATATTATAATAAGAGTATTATTTTTAAAAGTCAAAATTAAAAGGCGGGATTTTACTCCGCCCTTTGGAATTTATTGAAAGGATTAATTTACAAACTTGTTCCCCTGTCCCAAGAATGTAAATATGCCTGCTGTTCTTCCGTCAAAGAATCGATTTTAATTCCCATAGATTCAAGCTTTAATCTTGCAATTTCTTCATCAACACTTCTTGGTAATTTATGAAGTTTGTTTTCAAGTTTACCTTTATTTTTGATAATATATTCAGCTCCGAGAGCCTGATTTGCAAAGCTCATATCCATAACGGAAGCCGGATGACCTTCTGCGGCAACAAGATTAACAAGACGACCCTGAGCTAAGACATAGACGGTTTTTCCGTTATCAAGTTTATATCCGTCCAAGGACGGTCTTATATGTTCAACTTCAACAGTATGTTCTTTTAAACCGTTAACATTGACTTCAACGTCAAAGTGACCTGCATTTCCAACAAAAGCTCCGTCTTTCATCATCATTATATGCTCTACGTCAACAACGTTAATATCGCCTGTAATTGATAAGAAAATATCGCCAATCGGAGCAGCTTCGGCAATCGGCATTACTCTGTAACCTTCCATAGCAGCTTCAAGAGCTTTTAGAGGATCAACTTCGGTTACAATGACATTTGCACCCAAACCTCTTGCTCTCATAGCTAAACCTCTTGAACACCAACCATAACCGCAAACTACAAAAGTTTTTCCTGCAAGCAGAATATTTGTTGCTCTTAAAATACCGTCGATAGTACTTTGTCCGGTACCGTATCTGTTATCATACAAATGTTTTGTTAAGCTTTCATTTACACCCAAAGCCGGCCACATTAATTCACCTTGTTCTTCCATTGCTCTCAAACGAATTATTCCTGTCGTAGTTTCTTCATTTGAACCGATTATATTTGGGATTAATTCACGTCTGTGCTGATGAATTGTAGCGACAATATCGCAGCCGTCATCAATAATAAAATTGGGTTTAAAATCAAGTGCAGCCTGAACATGTCGTTCATAAGCTTCTTTTGTTTCTCCGGAATATGCAAAAACAGGAATATTCCAGTATTTAACAAGTGCCGCTGCGACATCATCCTGAGTTGAAAGAGGATTTGATGCAACAAGCATTGTATCTGCACCGCCTGCTTGCATTGCGATACAAAGTGCCGCTGTTTCTTTTGTAACATGAACGCAAGCAGATATCCTTAAACCTGCAAACGGTTTTTCCAGTCTGAATCGTTCTGCTATCCTATTCAATACCGGCATATCTTTCATTGCCCATTCTATGTTCTTTTTTCCTTGTTCTGCCAAGGTCATGTCTTTAATCTCAAATTTTTCCATAGTAAGCATTTTATTCTCCTTACATCTATGATAATATAATTATACAATGGATATATTAAATCAAATAAAAAATTTTTTAAACAAGTATAAATTACTTAATAAAAATTCGCATTTTTTAGTCGGATTTTCAGGCGGAGCAGACTCAATGCTTTTACTTTATTGTCTTAAAAAACTCCAAAAAGAGGTAAACTTTGAACTTTCGGCACTTCATATTAACCATGGATGGAGAGGGGAAGAAAGCGACGAAGAAGAAAAAAATTGTAAAAATTTTTGTAATAAATATAAAATAGATTTTTATAGCGAACGACTCGGCAGCGATATTAAAAAGGATGAAAATTCGGCAAGAATTGCAAGATATATTTTGTTTAAAAATTATGCCAAAAAATTAAGAACAAATGCAATTTTTACCGCACATAATTCAACTGATGTTATTGAAACATTTATATACCGTTTGGCAAAGGGAACGGGAACTATCGGAGCAGAATCAATCCCCGAATACAGAACAGACGGGGAGTTTAAAATATACAGACCTCTTCTTCATATATCATCAATTGATATAAGAAATACCTGTAATAAATTAAAATTAAAATACAATGTTGACAGCTCTAATTTTGACAACAAGTATAACAGAAATTTTATAAGAAATGAAATTCTGCCTAAATTTCAAAAAATTAACCCGAGTTTTGAAACGGCAATTTTGGATTTTATAGAGAATTTAAAATCAAATAACAGAATTGTGGAAAATTCCTGCCAAAAAAATCATGAAACAGGCATTGTTGACAATAAAATTATTACCCGAGATTTTATGAGATTTTCTGATGACATAAAAAGAATTGTTATATATAAATACCTGAAATTAAATGATTTTGAACCAGATAAAAAACTCATTTTAAATATGGTTAAAAATATAGAAAAAAATGCCGATAAACCAAACGGAAGAAGATACTCTGTAAAAAATGCCCAAAATTCAGTACAGGAAGTATCTTTCTTTTGTTCAAAAAGTGAATGTTATTTTGTTGAAAAAAAAATTAAAAATAAAATTTTTAAAAAGTATGAAAAAAAATTAGGAAAGCCTTTTGTAATATGTGATTATAAGGGCGATAAAATCCCTGCAAGCGATGAATTAACAGCTGTTATTAACAAAAATGCCTTTAAATTTCCTCTTGAATTGAGAGCAAGAAAAAGCGGAGATTTAATTCAACCGTTTTCTCACAAATCAAAAATAAAACTTAAAGATTATTTTATTTCTCAAAAGATTCCCGAACATAAAAGAGATGAAATTCCGCTTTTATGCAGCGGAAAAGAGGTTTTATGGGCGATAGGAGTTGGTTTGAATGAAAAATTGAGGGCAGATTTATCCGACACAAAAAATTGTAAAATTATCGAATATAAAAAATGAGCGGGGTTTATTTTAGCCCCGCATCCTTTTCATTTATTGATTCTTTGTTTCTGGATAATAAAAAAACAGATTTGTCATTTTGTATAACACTTGCACTTCTTTCATAATAATCATAAATTTCTTTTTCTGTTATATCT
>JAFSWA010000035.1 GCA_017444705.1 bacterium | reverse complement strand
TATGCAGGCTCACAAGCCTCATAAATTCGGCTGTTCGCTTTGCAAACTCCGGCCCCGCAACCATTTGCCACTCATAGCGAGTGGCATTTTTATACCGAATTTGAAATTAAATTAATATACGCCTCGCAGAAACTTCGTTTCTGACTTCTATTGTTCTAAAAAATTATAAAAATTATATTTTTTATATATAGCAAAAAAAATTTTTACGAGTATTATATTTAGTATTACAAGTTAAAGAAAGGAATAAAATGAAAATTCAATCAATGTCAAACCGTTCTTTTGGTGCATTAATGTTAGAATGTAAACCAATGACAAGAGAACAGAAAATTATTGCTAAGCATGTTAAAAAAACTATTTTAGAGGACAAATCAAATATAGATATACTTGAAAAACAGTATGTTGATGTTTATATTTCTCCGAATGATGATAAAAAAAGTGTTGATTTAAAACTTTTAAAAGCTGCCGGTTTAAATTACAATTTTGTCCCGAGAGATGATAAAGGCTATTTAGAAATAAATTTGCATGTTCCGCCGCAAAGTTTTCGTGATGACATCAGAGCAAAAGAGCGTTTAGAGGGCAATATATTTAAAAGAACCAAAAATTTTATGGCTCGTTGTATGGATGCCGAATGTGAAATTGAAGAAAACAGACAAAACAAAATAAAACAAGATTTTTTTGAAGAAGCTTCTTTGCATGATTTAATGACTAACAGAATACAATATCCGGATATTATTCCTGACGCATATTCGCTATACGGAAATCAGGCTGTCATGACAAAATAATATAAATATAAAAGAAAGGAGCTTTTTGAAAAAGCTCTTTCCTTTATTTTTGTTTTTTATTAGTTTGAAACCGTTAAATCGTCTGTCAACTGAATAAGTATTTTATCTCCTGCTTTTGCTTTATAATACAAACCGGGAGTAACGAGTCCGGCTAATGCCCCGACCGCAAAACCTATTGGTAAGCCAATTGCGAATCCGCCGACTATAACCGCACCTGCTGCAACACCTATTCCGCAACCTGCACCGATACCAACCGCCGAAGCTCCTAATGTTGTACCCAATCCTTTTCCTAATGCATTTAATTTACCTCTTGATAAAAAGTCCTTTTTAAATAATTTTGCACTCAAAGGAATTTTTTGTCCGTCAGGAAGTTCAAAGTTTTCAAATTTCAATGTAACTTTCCCGCTTCTGTTAAAAGATTTCGGTTTTTGAACACCAATAATCTGACCTTTTAAAATTGTACCCTGCGGTAAAATAGTCGTTCCTTCCTGAGTTTTTAAACCGTCATTCAAAAGAAAATCGATTTCATCACCTTCCATTGCCGTTTTTGAAGAAAAATCTTCCGCAAATGTAACTTCTATCAAGTTGTATTCCAAAACCGTTGCACTCGCAGGTGTTTTTGCGACCAATGTTGTTTGTGCTTTTTTTTCTACTTTTTTATTTTGTGATAAATGCTCCATCTCCTGACTTGTTGTTGCGGCAATGCCGTAATTCATCGTCAAAAATGTTGAAAGCAGTGTTAATGCTATTAATTTCTTCATAATACTTCTCCTTTAATTTGCACTTAATCTTATCATATTTTTTAAGTTTTGTAAACTTTAAATCATCCAAACGGATAATTTTTTATTGTTCAGATTTAAAATTAATAAGGTAAGGAGAATAAATTATGAAAATTGCACCGATTTCTTTTAAGAGTACCTATATTTATGATTCTAATAATAATTATACAAGAGTAGATGTCACTCAAAATTCATTGGTACAGGCATATTTCAGCCATTCTTGTGAAAATCCGGATATTTCGTTAACCGGAATTGTTGCAGATGACAGTAAAGATAAAGAGGTTGAAAAATTTTTACACAAACGAAATATAGCTTATACAAAAAAATCTCATGCTGAATTATTGAATGAAAACTCAATAAGAGAAAGATTGTATTTTCCCGATGTAAGAAATTATTATGGTGAATATATTCAAGAACCGGTCGAAATTGATACTGAAAAATTTGATAAAGCTTATAAAAAATCCGAAAGATACATTAAACCCAATTATGATATTAATGATAATAGCGTATATGGTTGGATTAAATCCGGATTACCTATTAAAATGCCGCAAGTTACAATTAAAAATTGTGACGGGAAACCAAAAATATATTTTAAAGAAGGTTCGTTGGATTATGCAAATATGCGTGATTTGGGTGTGAAATCAATTCCGTTTGTTTTGGATAAAGAAAGTTTTATGGCTGCTTATGAAACAGGCTTGATAAAAGAAGATTAAATCAGATACATAAACAATTTGCGTGAATTGTCTGTTGGACAAATTTTTGAAATTATCATTTTTATTTGGCGCAAAAAATTGCACCCTATTTGCTATTTGTCATTATCAAATAATTCTTTTATATCAACATTCAATGCTTTAGCAATTTTAAAAAGTTTTGAAATCTTAAAATCATATTCCGCCCGTTCAATCATACCCATATATGAACCCGAAAAATCACAAGCAAAAGCAACATCTTCTCTTGACAGATTTTTGCTTTCTCTGATTTGTTTTATTTTGTTACCTAAATTTTTTCTAAAATTCAAAACCATAACAATATTCTCACCTTACAAGTCGGACTTGTCCACAAGTGCGACTTGTGATACAATTAATTTGTAATGACTAAACCATTCAAAAAGACAATACTATTAGATTTAGACGGAGTTCTAAACACTTATGACGGATATTTTGACCCAAATTATATTCCGCCCATAAAAGACGGTGCATTTGAATTTGTAAAAGAATTATCAAAAGATTGCAGAATTGTAATTTTTACTTCAGGAAATCTGTTACTTGCTTCAAAATGGCTTTTAGAAAACAATTTAGACAAATATATTGATAATGTTACCAATGTAAAAGAACCGAGTTTTTTAATAATTGATGACCGTTGCATAAATTTTTGCGGGGAATTTCAAACAATTAAAGAAAAAATTGATAATTTTAAAGTATGGTTTAAAAATTAAATATCCTCAGCTATTATTTTTGCGGCATTGAGAGTTGAATTTTCACTATCCAAAAGAGTTCTTACTTTCTTTAAATCAGTTTTGATTTCGCTGTATTTTGACGGGCTATTTATTATTTTAAGTGTTTCTTGTGCGATTTTTTCAGGGTTGCAAGTTCCCTGTAAAAGTTCGGGGAAAATAAATTTATTCAAAATGACATTGGGCAAAGATACATATTTCGTGCAAATAACAAGCATTGCAACAAAATAGAAAAACCAAGGTCCCCGATATGCAATGAGCATAGGTGTTTCGTATAATGAGGCTTCCAGTGCTACCGTCCCCGATGCCAAAATTAAAAAATCCGAAAACGCTAACAATTTTCTGTTATCACCTTTTATAATTTTAAAATCGCAATTTTTGGGCAAAAATTTTTCAAAAACCTCATCTTTTAAATTTGGAGCATGGGAAATCACAAATTGAACATTTTCTTTTTTCTTTTCAATAATTTTTGCCGCTTCAACAAATCTTTTAAACAAAAATTTCAATTCAAATGCTCTGCTTCCGGGGAAAATCGAAATCAGTTTTTTTGATTTATCAAGTTTGTATTTTTCAAAAAATTCTTCTTTTTCTTCTTTTTCAAATCTTGGAAGCTCGTCAACAAGCGGATGTCCGACAAATTCCGCTTTAATTCCTTTTTCTTCATACATTTTATTTTCAAAAGGAAAAATCGTCAAAACTTTGTCAATATTATCTTTTACGGTTCTTAATCTCCATTTTCTTGATGCCCAAATTTGAGGCGGAATATAAAAATATGTTTTAATACCGGCTTTATGCAGAAGTTTTGAAATATTGAGGTTAAATGTGCCGTAATCAATAAGCAAAACCAAATCCGGCTTAAATTCCTTTGTCAAATAATCTGCAACGTGTTTTCCCAAAATAAAGTGGTCAATAATAATTTTCGGTGTAAGTCCCATAGCGGACATTTTTTCCTGAGTAGAAAAAAGTTTTACTCCGACAGAGGCAAGGTTTTGTCCTCCTATGGCTTCAATTTCGATTTCCGGATTAAGTTTTTTTAACTCCGCAACAACCTTTGCTGCGTGAATGTCGCCTGAATATTCCCCTGTTATTATGAACAATTTTTTCATAAATAAATCCTATACGGCAACAACCGCAATATTGTGCTTATTAGCATAGTCAATAAGTTCTTTTTTGTCTATCATAATAGTTTCACCGGCTTCAACAGCAAGAACAGCCCCTTTATGGTGTCTGATTTTTTTCAATGTTTTAAGACCTACTGCCGGTATATCAAAACGTTTATCCTGTGAGGGTTTTGCAACTTTTACAATAACCGCTCCTTTTTTGGCGAGTTTGCATCCTCTAACTATGCATTTATCCGTACCTTCAATGGCTTCGACTGCCATAATCATTTTGTTTTTAACCACAACTGATTGCCCGATATCGAGTTTTCCCATATTTTTTGCGGTTTCAAAACCGTATTCAATATCTTTCAGCTGTTCTTCGGTAGGTTTAACCGCACCGAGAACCCCGTTTGAAACCATAAGATGTTTAATAAATATTGTTTGGTCAATGACTTCGGCACCGACTTTTTTCAATTCATCAACTGCTAAAAGCATTATTGCATCATCATTAAGTCTCATTTTATCATCAGTTAATACCTTTATAAGAATATCTCTTGCCATTTTATCAAGTTTTAAAAAGCTCTTTGCAATAAGAGTTTTGCTGACTTTCCCTATAAAAGAAACCTGTTTTATTCCCTCATCAATAATAATCTGTCTGATTTTCATTATTTCGCCCGGCAGACATACGTAAAATTTATCGGCTATTTTTGATAATTCCTTTTTATTGTCGGAACTCAGCGAAATTACAACTATTTCAAGTCCGTTTTCCTTAACTTTTTTTGCCAGTTCTATCGGTAAAAAACCGTCCCCCGCTATTAAACATTGTTTTTTCTCTAAAACTAAATTTTCCATTTTAATCTCCAATGTAATAAATTATATTACACTCAAAGAAGTTCGGCAATTAATTTGTTTTTGTTTACATTTTTACCGAAAACTTTTACTATTGTATTTTTGTCAACCGTTTTATTGAAAATCGGAATTTCAACCTCAATATAATTTCCACTAAGTCCGCAAGCCTTGTCAGGATAAACTTTTTCAACTAAAACAGATAATTCATGCCCGACATTTTGTTCTAAAAAGTCTTGATATTTTTTCTCTGCAATCACCTTTAATTTTTTTGCCCGCTCTTTTTTAATGTTTTCGGGAATTTGCCCCTCCATTGTTGCAGCGGGAGTATTTTCTCTTTTTGAATAAGGGAAAATATGAAGATTTGAAAACGGCAAATTTTCAATATTTTGCATGGTTTCTTTAAAATCTTCATCGGTTTCTGTCGGAAAACCGACAATTATGTCTGCACCTATAAATGAAGTCGGAAATATATCTTTTATCTTTTTTATTTTTTCAATACACAATTCACTTGTATAATGTCTGTTCATCAATTTCAAAATCTTTGTATTCATTGATTGCAAAGATAAATGAAAATGCGGGCAGAATTTTTTTGATTTTTTCAAAACTTCTAAAAGCTCATCAGTCAGTTCATTCGGATACAAAGAACCTATCCTGTATCGTTCAATATCCGTCTTTTCAACCGCTCTTATCAAATCGCAAAGAGTTTGTTTCGGGCTTAAATCATGCCCCCAAAGGTTAAGATGAATACCCGTTAAAATAATTTCTTTATACCCGTTTTGGGTCAAAGTTTCAATTTGCTTTAAAATATTTTCAAGTTTATTGGAACGTGATTTACCTCTTGCAAGATTAATGGCACAATAAGAACATTTATTATTGCAACCGTCTTGAATCTTCAAATTTGCTCTTGTTCTTGAAAGTTTTTCAATTTCGTAGTTTTGGAATTCTTTTACTTTGAAAATATCCCCGACAACATAGTTTTCGTCAAAAGAAAGATATTTTTCAATATTAAGCTTTTCCTCATTTCCTAAAATCAAATCAATAAACCCATGCTTTTTTAATTCTTCTTTTTTATATTGAGCCATACAGCCTAAAAGTACGGTTTTAATGTTCGGATTAGCGTTTTTTGCAGCCCTTAAAAATTGCAAACATTTTGAATCCGCAATATTTGTAACCGTACAAGAATTTACAAGCAAAATTTCAAAATCTTTTTCCGATTTTTTATAACCTGCCTTAATAAGCCTGTTTTCAATGATTTGCGATTCGATTTGATTGGTTTTGCAACCGAAAGTTTTTATAAAAAAATTTTTCATGAAAATTATCTCTTGCATTTTTTCTTTCTTAATTGTATAATAAAAACCTAGTTGGTCATATAGGAAATTTAATGAAAGTCCAAAACATTAACCAATCGTCCATTTATCAGTTTAAAAGCAGACAGGACGGGTCTGCGGGTATTTCGCAAAACTGCTGCCCTAAGCCGAAGCCTAACTTACGAGTGTATCAAAATGACTCGATTTCATTTAAAGGTAAGGTGAGTTCTGCGAAGCCGAAAACCTTGATAAGTGAGATAGGTGTGTTAATGGAAAATACTTGTAACTCAATAAGGGATAGTTTTAATAAATCGAATACTAAAAAATACTTAATCGCTCCGATACAGAAAAAATGGAGCGATTTTGCGTATAAAGCACCGAGAACCGCTCGTGCAATTAAAAGTGCCGCTATCGTTACGGCTTTTGTAACCGCTCTTGATTCGGGAAAATAAAATTAAAATATATTATTTTTGGTTTTCTATATTTTTCCAAAAATTTTCGACAAATCGATTTTCGTTTAACGCTGAAACATCAACTATTTTGACTGATTTTATTTTTGAAGCTTGTATTGTATCGGGATAAATAAACTCCAACGGTTTTTTATGAAGATGTTTTAGTCTTTTTGAAGTAAAATCATCAAAAGTATTCCATGTCTGATAATTTCCGCTGTCGGGTATTTCACGAAGCCATATAGGTCTCCATTTTAGTCTTGATGCATCACCTATTTCTGAAACATCAAACTCCAATATCGCAATTTTTCCCGAGCTATTTCCTCTATAAAAGTTAACCATTCTTTTTAATGCACTTTCAGGACATTTATTTTTCAGCGAATTCATGTCTGATATAAACACTCCTGATATGCCATTTCCCAAATCTGCACTTGATTTTCTTATAAATCCGTCATTTAATATAGAGTTGTAATTTTCCAAAGAGGTCATGTGATATAGTTTATCAGGCTTTTTAATAACTTTACCAAAAACACCTTTTTTTATTGCACAAATTCCCGCCGCAGAAATAACAGCAAGCCCTAACAAAGAATATAAAAGCTTATTATTACGGCTTTTTGTATCGGAATTTATTTGCGATGTAATAATAGACTTTATCTCGTTCGGTTTTTGAACGTAAAAAAATGCAGAGTTTACATGAGTATTAAATTTATCAAAAACAGTGTTTATAAATTATCTCCTTTCTGGTTGTATAAACAATAAATAAGAATGATTTTGATATTTTGAATTATTTTTGTAAACTTTTGTAAACTTTTTTTAAAAAAGCCTAAAGTTTTCCAAACATGTGCCGATAAAGTAATTGAAGGCAACTCAAGGAGAAAAACAAAATGGATTGGTCAAATTTCAAAGATATATACAAATTCAGACAAACCATTAAAAATTCAACAAATCAAACAGATATTAATGAAGCAAAAAAGAAAGAAAAAGAACTTCTTTCTGATTCAAAGTTGTTTGATTTAACAAATGACGGCAAGGTTGATATTGAAGATTTGATTAGTTTTTCTACCGAAAAAGCAATAGATTTGGATGATGCTGACGGAATTACAGAGGATGAAGAGAATTTCTTTGTTGAGATGAAGAATGCTCTTTATGACAAATTGGCAAAAGAAATCAACAAAAATGAAGATTTAAAAGTTGATGATATGTTAGAGCTTGAAAAGACAATAAGAGGGCTTAACAGTACGCAAAAAGAAGCAGCGGGCGATTTTTTGGAAAAATTGCAAAACAGAATGGTTTCAAATTTGACCTCGCAGTTCTTTGTTACAAAAGAAACAGATTCCTATAAAGAAAATGCAATATCCGGAGCAATAGAAATTTGGGAAGCTCAATATCAGTTAGACGAAATGAATGAAAGCAAAAATAATCCTTTCAATGACAAGTTTGAAAGTTTACTTGAAAAATTGGAAAACAGAGTTGTGAGAACTTTATCTCAGGATTATACGGAAGCTTCAATAAAAGATGCTAAAGCTTTAAAAAATGCCGATGCATTGGTTAAGAAAAGCGATTCCTCTGAGGAAGAAGAAAAAGACCCTTTTAAGTTTTCATTTGAAGAAAAAGTTTTATATTATGACGGCAAAAAATACACAGGCACATATTCCAAAAAATATTATCAAGACGGCGTAATTTGTGACGGCGTTGCAAATAACGGTAAATACTACGAAAACGGTGTTCTCGGTAACGGCGTTTATCCGAATCCCGAAAATACAGGTTCTTTCTTTGTAATTGACGGACAAATTATGTGGCAGGATTTATTAGACAGCCCTCTAACCAAAAATACGAAAAGAGAAGTTTACGAAAGTTATATTATAAAAGATGAAGACGGTAAAGTTAAACAAGATGCCGTTGTTTCATCAATAGTTACGTTTGTCGGAACAATTGATGCCAACAAAGATGACGTTTACGGCATAATTGATAATAAAGTAAATTATAAAGACGGCAAGAAAGTTTCAACAGAAACGTACGGATATAACTCAGACGGTTCTTACTCAAAACAGATTCACTATGAGGATGAAAGAGAAGATGAGTATATAATGTACACTTCGACAGGTGAAATCTTTGACGGAAACGGTGTATATGCTGACAGGTTATTCAAGAACTTTGAACTTGATATAACTGATCAGGTTTACGGAAACAGATTATACATAGGCGGAACGCTCGCAAAAGGTGAAATCTTGTTCACTGACGGCGTTTTGTATAAAAACGGCGAAAAACTGACAGGAATTTCAACTCTTAACGGAAAATACTATGAAGACGGTATAATCAAAGCGGTTGCAACAGATGAAAAAGGAATTGTTTACAGATACGGTTCAATTGCACAGGGAATAATTGAAGAAGACGGAAAATATAATTACTATGAAAACGGCAAAAAAGTTTCCGAAGCAGATGAAAAAGTCGGTAAGTTTATAGCCGAAAACTTTATTGAAAACGTCAAATTTGAAAAAGAAAATAATGAATACAATTATAATTCATTTACAGGCATGCAAGTTGTTGACAGCTTGTGGCGTCCTGTTGAATACAGCTTTACAGATGAAAATAAATTTGAACAAACAGTAACCTACGTTGACGGAGCTACTCCCATAAAATTAGCGATTAAATATGAAAACGGTGTTCCCGTAAAAGCTGAATATGATATTAACGGAACAAAACGAGAAGTTAATGTAAACGGCAGTAAATCCGATACAGGAATTGACTATTCGCTTCAATATGCGGAAATCGACAGAGTGATTAACACCGTTCAAGTCAGCAATGCTATCGGCGATAACTTGACTTATGTCTATACTTATACTTCTGACAATGCCGGAACTTTCGGTTTATCAGGAGTCAAAATAGTTATCGGTTCTATTAACGACATGCAATCACGCAGAGTTCTGACGGAATACAATTTGTCTGTAGACGGAAATGATATTTTGGAAATAAAAGATGATAACGATAACATTACTGCAATAAAAGTTATTGACAGCAGTTTATCAGGTGTTAAAGTTGAACAAACATTTGGTTTGGACGGTAAAGTAACAACCGGTCTTGTAACATTCAAAAATCCTGCTGAGGGTGCATCTTCAACTATAACAATTAATGCGGGAGAAATTTGTAAGATAAATAAAGGAAAAGTTGTTGTTACCGTACCGCAAAAAGATGAAAGCGGAAATATTGTAAGTTACCTTGTAACAACATACAAAGCTGATGGTACAAAAGACGGAAAACCGGTAGAAATAACCGATAAAAACGGTACAACAAAATCATTTACCGAAAAAATAAATATTGATATATCTGAGGTTCAGGATATTGAAATTGACAAAGACGGAAATGTAGTCAAAATAAAATTTGAAGGAGAAGAATTTGCCGTTACATATCCTAAGAAAGACGGAAAAGATACAATTCTTCTGAAATCAGATGATATCGAAAAACAATTCCTGAATAATGTTGTTATTTATGAAAAAGCACCTTCATTTGCAGGTGATGTAACAATAGAAAGAACAGAAACAGGTGTTCAGACAAAATATAAAGTTGAGTTTAAGGATGAAAATGGACATATTACAGGCTTTACAGAATACGATTATGATAAAGAAACCGGCATAATGTCAAAATCTGTTTACAAGAACAGCGAAGAACAAAAAGCAACAACTTTCGCACCTGACGGAAAGACAGTTCTTAATACCGAAATAATCGAATTCAATGAGGACGGAAGTGAAAAATCCGTTAAGAAGTATGCGGGTACTGTTGAAGATAATAAAGTAACATATGAAAAAGCCTTTACAGAAACCGGTTACGAAGAAATTAATTATAGCTTAACAACAGGTACAGTAACTGATAAGACAGTAACGACAAATGCGGTTGCGGCAACGGAAGATACAGAAGCAACGCCTAAGACGGTTGAAGTTATTACTTACAAATCAAACGGTACTGTTGAGGATACAAAAACAGTTACAACATATAAACTTGATAACGAAGATGAAATTGCTTCAATAGTAAAATCAGAAAAACGAAATGAAAAATATTTGACAATTGAAAAAACTGACTTTACAGAAAACGGAAAGACTGTTGAAAAATACAGCTATGGTTCGGTAACAGATGATGTAATTCAAACAACAAAGGATAGCTATAATACAAAAGGTCTTATCGTATCGACAATAATTACAGATAATGCTAATGAAAATAAATTAGCAAAACGTATCTTGTATGAAAACGGCATGAAATATCTTGTAGAAACAGTCAAAACCTACGATGAAAACGGTATGCCGAAAACTTCCGAAGTTGAAGAATTCAGAGGCGGAAACCTCCGTGTAAGAGCGTTGGAAAGAACATATACTGATTTTGTAAATAATAAATTTACAAACAAAGTAAATGAAGTAATAACCGAAGTAAACGGTGTAAAAATTAAAGATGAACAACTCAAATTTGCTGAAAGTATCGGTTTGGCAATAACGGATATTGAATACAACGACGACGGCAGTCTGAAAACTCTTGCAGGTATGAGATTTAATGACAACAGAGTTTCTATATACACCGATTGGAGTGTAAATGCTTACGGTCAATATTCATACATTGAAGAAATCACTCTCGCCGGAAACGGCACTGAACAAACAGGTGATGACGTAACAGTTATTACAAGAGTTGATAACAATGTTCAACAGTATGCAAGAATAGTAGTTGCCGGTAAGTCATATCCTATCAATGTAAACGGTGCTGAAATTAATGGCACCCTTGATTATTCAATAGTTGATAATCTTATAAATGATGATTATGCGGATTATATTTATGTCGGAGATGTACTGTTTGACGGACTTGTTAGAAAGAGAGTCTTTGAGCATAAAAATGACGATTATGAATTAACTCAAAGTATTGTAATCAGTTCTCTTGAAAATGCAAATGATTCAACAAAAACAGTTCCGGAAATCGTACTGCCAACAGGTAAAGATATTACCTTGTCAAATAATAACACAACCGTAACCGTTCCTTTGACGGATGGTAATAAAGTTCCTATAAAACTTAAAGGAGCAGACGCTTATAATATCAGCTTGGAAGAGGGTGAAACCTTTACTATATCAAAAGACGGAAACGGTATAAAAATTCAAAGCTCATATAAATCAGGTAATAAAACTGTTACGACAATGTACTCATTCAATGAAGACGGCGGTTACAACAAAACAATAACTGAAAATGATACCGAAATCACATACACTTATGGTGCTGACGGCTCGACTTTGAAGAGTATGACAATAGGCGGTTTTGTAATTGATAATCCGTCATCCATAGACGAAAACAGCGTGAGCGTAAATAAAGCCTATGATTCAACAAATGAAAAATTGGGTTATGAATTGACTTATGCTCTGAAAAAATCAGACGAACATAATATTGGTGATTTATTAAATGGCGGAAAAATCAAGTTCAAAGACAATAAAGAATTGACTTTGGGAAATAACGACAAAGCTACTTTATCTGCCGACGGTAAATCATGTGCAGTCATTACAAAAGTCAGTGATTCATTAACTGTAACAAAAACATATGATTTGAATAAAAACATTACTTCTGTTAAATTGAATGATGTTGAAATTGATACAACTTCATGTGAAATTAAATTTGTTAATTCGTCGAATACAGAAGTATCAGATTTGTCGCAAGCAGAAAAACTTGTTGTTTCAACAGAAGCGACAACAGAAAAAATAGGATATTCTTATGAATACGCATTGAAAGCCTCAGGAAATGTAAAAATAGGTGATAAGACTGCTACAAAAGTTAAATTTGTAAGCTCTGCCGGAATAAATGATATTACACAATCTGAAAATGTAACGGCAACCGTAAGCTCAGACGGTAAATCCTGTACCGTTGTTGAAAAAATTAACGATAATTTAACCGTAACAAAAACAATCAGTGCTGACGGAACATATACCGCTTTGAAAATCAATGATAAAACTATAAACTTCGGTGAAAAAGCAAAGACAATTGTCGTTGATGAAAATAATATAACAATAACCGTTGAAGATTCAAAATCGAAGATAAAACAACTCTTTGTATATTCGTAACAAGCTGACAGGACAAATACTGTAAATCTAGTTGATTTAAAAGAATCAAAACTGAAATTTGAACATGAAGATAAAGAAATTTCGTTAGATAAAAAAGATACAGTAGAATTTAAAGATGAAACAGTAACAATTATTAAAAACGGTTCACAAGTTTCAGAAACTTATAACAAAAACGGTGTGCGTACCGCATTAAAAATAGGTGATTCCGAAATAAATATGGAAAATACAACATACAGTTATAACAGCAACCAAACAGAATTGACCTTGAAACGTGAAAATGCAACAAATAAACCAAATTATGAACTTGTTTATGATGTTGCAACCGGAAATATTAAATCCGGTAAACTGACAAAAGGCACAGAAACTGTAAATATCAGTGCTAATTCAATAGTTAAAGAAGAAAGTAACGGTTATATAACTGTTCAAAGCGGTGATGATTTGTTTATATACAGTTCAAGTCTTGTTGAAATCAATGAAACATTAAATTTGACTTATGAACAATATACAAAAGTGGTTGAAGCATTGGCTGCATATAATACAGGTAGAACCTCCGCAATGACTTTAAGTGATTTAACCGTTGTAACTGTTTCCTCAGACAATACTGTTACCTTTGAAATCACTAAAAACGAAAATTATATCGAAAACATTGTTTATAAATCAAGTAACGGAAGTATTACAAGACAATATGAAATAGGTAAACAAAAATTCAATGTACCTAAGGAGACAACAATAAGTGTTGACAACAACGGTAATATAACAATAAGATTTACAAAAGACAATATAACTAAAACAATTGAATTAAGTAAAGAGGGTGAAAGCAGTACATACTATGACCAAGTAAAATATAATAGCGGTACTACCGAAGATATCGACGAAGAGGCAATGGTCACAATAAGTAGTGACGGGCAAATTATAAAATAGAAAAATTTATCATTTGCTTCTCAAAAAGTCAAGAACCGACGATTTCAGATTATTAGTCATAAACTGATTGAGTCGGTTTTTGATTGGGTTTGAGTGAAGCTGTTTACCCAATTTTTCGTATATTGTTTCTTCTTTTTCTATTCTCTTTTTTAAAAGAATTAATTTTTCATCCATGCTTTTATTATACCGTATTTTAAAAAATCTCTTATATATATTAACAATTTTGTTACAAAAAAATTGCCTTTGAATATTTAAATGAAATAATGTCTGTTCTTTATTTTGTTCTTTTAGATTAATTTATAAGTAGGTATAAATATTGCAATAAAACACCAAATTCAAAAAAATTCTTATAAAAAATGCTACATTTAATATGTTTTTTATTTTTGCGTAGCAAAAATCAAGCTTTCCGCAGGAATCGTGCTTTTCTTTTTTTCTTCGGTGACACCGGTTCTTTTTTTCTTTTCACGTCGAAATTGAAAAGAAAAAAAGAATGGGTGTCAAAATAAAATGTCACATATTTATTACAAAATAAAGAGCAGGCAGTGCCATTTTTTCACAGCGTAGCTGTTGGCACTGCCTAAATAAAAAACTGATTTGCCACAAAAATTTTTAGATTCTGAAACAAGTTCAGAATGACAAAATTTTCTCGCAATAACAAATTATTATATTTTGCAATAAATATTTGCAATATCTATACCTATATATAAATTAAACAAAAATTTTTATTAATATTTTTGAAAAATCTTTAAGTTGTGCGATAATTTTATCGGGAACGGATAATGTTAAAAAGATTTCTATTATTAATTTTTATAATTTTTGTAGGGTTAGTTTTTGTAAACTCTGCTTTTGCAAGCGTAAAAATTACCAATGTCTCTTTTGATAATTCCGATAAAATTATCTTTTTATCAACCCAAAAGCCTGCGGAAGAAACGATAGTTCCTCAAAAAATTAAAGTTGTAAAATTAGATGAACCGACAAGGATTTATTTTGATTTGCCCAATACAATTTTAACAATGAAGAATTTTTCCCGTACAATGCTGAATTCCGTTATAAAAGAAGTGAAAGTTGCACAGACAAGTACAAATCCCGATACGGTAAGGGTTGTCATAACCTCAGATGCGGATTTGTCTAAAATTGTTGTTATGCAATTACCGTCAGGTTTTTTAATTCGTTACGGAAATGAAATTGCCTCAAATGATTATTTATCGGAATTTTACAGAGATAAAACAACCTCAGATTATGATTATTATGAAAAAACGACCTCTGTTGATACGGATATTTTGCAGGCACAAAATGCTGAAAAAGACCTTGTAAAAACTACGGATAAAAACTTTGAAAAAATAAATTCGGCCCTTTCTAACACCTCATCAACCGTAAAACAAGGAGAAAATGATAAAAACATTATACCTATACCTGCACAAAATTTGAGTATTTCAAATAATGTTTCAAGAATAAAAACAAAATTTTATCTTAACCGGCTTGATATAAAAAGAGGAAATATCCTTATCTCCGGTATAGGTTCGGCGAGTTTGGAAAAAGTAAAGGTTCTGTCAGAACCCAGCAGAGTGGTTTTTGATATGCCAAATACCGTCTTGAATCCCGCTTTGCACAATAACGAATATAAAATTAATGAAACGGAAAAAGTTCGTCTTGCACAATTTGAGCAGTCAAAAGTCAGAATTGTTATAACAACGGATGATACCTCAAAATATAAACCGATTTTTTCTCAGGATATGCAAGGGATACTTTTTGCCCACTCAGACAGACTTACAAACATAAAACTTTTTGATAAAATTGCAAATGTAGAAAATTACAGTGTAAAACATACAAACGATTATGATTTATTGACACTGACTTTTTCGGAACCCGTAATTCAGTCTGTTGTTAGGGATTATAATAGCCTTAATTTGACCGTATACAATGCAAAACCTGTTTTGGCAACATTTTTTACGAGTAATTTGAAAAATACCATGTTTAAGGATTTAAAAGCTTCAAAAATAAATTCGACAGAGCAGTTTCAAGCAGGTCAAATGTTTAATATCCCTGTCGATAAATATGATACAATTTATGTTTATGAAGCACAGAGCGGAAAACAACTTGTGATTAAAATTGAACCGCAAAAGATTATTGAAAAAACAAAGCCAAAAACAGAAAAAATAAAAATTAAATTAGGCAAAAATGACGTGATAATTCTTGACCCCGGACATGGCGGGGCAGATGTCGGTGCTACAAGGAATAATGTTTTTGAAAAAGATTTGAATCTTGATGTAGCTAAAAAAGTTTATGATATTTTAACAAAAGCCGGATATAAAGTTGAAATGACAAGAACAACCGATGTAAATCCGACTTTGCAGGAACGCTGTGATTTTTCAAATGAAAGGAAATCTGTTGTGTTTGTAAGTATTCATACAAACGCAAGTGTTAATGAAGCCCCGAACGGTATAGAAACTCATTTTTATCACGATAAAAGTATAGAATTGTCAAATATTGTTCATAAGCATTTAATTTCTGAAACAAAAGCTATTGATCGTGGTACAATAAAATCAATGTTCTATGTAATAAATCATACGAATGTACCCTCAATTTTGGTTGAAATGGGCTATATTTCAAATGATAAGGAAAGAGCGGCACTTCAAACAAAAGACAGACAGGATAAAACCGCAAAAGCAATAGCAGATGGAATAATTGAATATTTACGAGGCACAAAAAACAAATGATAAATAAAGACGGTATCGGAGTATATGATTCGGGAGTCGGCGGTTTGACCGTCTTTAAAGAGCTGGTCGAAATTCTGCCTGATGAAAAATTTATCTATTTTGGAGATTTGAAAAATTCACCTTACGGAGAAAAATCGAAAGAAGAGTTGATTAAAATTGGCGAAAAAATCTTCGATTTTTTCGCCTCAAAAAATGTAAAAGCCGTTGTTATGGCTTGTAATACCACATCTGCACTTTTGTATGATAAAGTAAAAGAAGAATACGATTTTAAAATTTATCCTGTTATACAAAGTGTTGCAAGGGATTTAGCTTTGCTTGATGTTGAAAGTCTCGGGGTTTTTGCAACTGATGCAACGATTAATTCTCACGCTTATAAAAATCAAATTTTAAAATATAACCAAAAAATGACTGTGTATGAACAAGCATGCCCGAATTTGGTTAAAATCGTTGAGAGCAATGATTTTTGCGAACAAAATATTGACATAATAAGAACGGATTTGCAAAGAATGCTTTTAAATAAACCTGAAAAGATTGTTTTAGGTTGTACACATTATCCTTTTTTAATCGATATTTTAAGCCGATTTGCACCTAAGGATATGTTTATTAATCCCGCCGAAAAATTTGCACAGTTAATTAAAGAAGATTTAATTAAGTCAAATTTGATTAATAAAGAGTCTGAATTTGAACAGGAATTTTATGTTTCAAAAGATGCCGAAAATTTCGTTAATGCGGCAAAAATGTTTTATCCTGTTGAAAAATTACCAATAATTAAAAATTTATAAAAATTGCGGTAAATTTTTTAATCTACCGCAATTTGTGAAATTATTATTTTTGTCTTTTTTCAATTTGTCTTTTTATACTGTTTGCTATTTTATCGTTTGGATTTATTTGTAAGGCAGTATTAATATCTTCTGATGCTCCTTGATAATCATGCTGCCTCATTTTATTAAGAGCTCTTTGCGTATAAGCTCTGTAATCGTTCGGATTTTGTTGGATTCGTCTGTCGAGTATTTCATTTCTGCGTTTTATGCTATTTGCCATATTGGCTCTGTTTTGAGTGCTTGTCGATTGGTTTACTGTAGTATTTGTTTTTGCGGGTGTTGCGGTATTTTGATTTTTTGATCCGCAGCCTGTTACACAAAAACCTATTACAACCATTAACCCTATTACCGCTATTGTTTTAATTCTGTTTTTCATTTTTTCTCCTTATTTTTAAAAAATTCCGTTTTTAATTATAACATTTTTATAAAAATATGTAAATGTTATTTTACTTAGGTTGATCCCAATTTCCGTTTTCATCACGAGAACAACCTTTACCTGCACAATTGTATGTATCAATTACATTGTCATTTTTATCGATATATGAAAATTTGCAGCATGAAGAATCAGAATTTCGTTCTATTAAATAGTAATTTATATCCGTACTAAAATCGTCTATTATTTTTTCATAAATCATTTTATCTTCAGAATCGTATGAGCCTATATAAGTTATAATATCACCATACCATTCTGTAGTATGCGTTGAGCCGTCAGTATTAGTTATAGTTTCTGAGGCTTTATATTCATTTCCATTAATATCGTGAGCATACACAGTTTCAGTTGTTGAGCCGTCAGGATTATTCACAACTACCGGATCAGAATAGGCAAGTCCATTATCTTCCGTTATTATATTATTGTCTTCATCATATTCAACACTATAATAAGGTGCATTATCAAAAGTAAATCCATCATAACTATATATAGATTCAGAACATTTATATGTTCCGCTGCCATCTTCTTTGTTGCATTGCTTTATAGAATGTTCTTTTAATATGTTTCCGTTTTCATCAATAATATAT